>NZ_JAHHPQ010000256.1:0-7808 GCF_024606245.1 Endozoicomonas sp. SESOKO2 | reverse complement strand
TATGAAAAAGAAAGTGGATTCTCTGGAGCAAAAACTGGAGAAGTTGCAATCGTTGCTGGTTGAGGTTGAATCTGAACTGGCCAGTCCGGAGCTCTATGAAAGTGCAGAAAAAGAACGTTTGAAATTATTGCTCGATCAACAGACTCGATATAAGAAGGGCATCGCGGAAACCGAAGAAGAGTGGATTGAAGCGCTGGAGCAACTTGAAGCAATGGAAAGCGGATCATTCTCCGCCTGATGACAATCAGGCGGTAGAAACTGCCTGGCAGCTAAAGAGCAGGAGCTTCATTCCCGAAGCATGGGCCATGAACCTGATTTATGACCTTTTATGCCTGCTCGTATGCCACATCTTCAGCTTCATCGGATACGCTGTCCAGTTTGCCTAACAGAGTACCCACCCTGTCGCTCCAGGAACTTAATTCCTGTTTCAGATGAGTGTTTTCGTCTTCCAGACGGTTATTGGTTGAACGCAATTCCTCAAGCTCCATTCGAGTGAGCTCAAGTTTGTCGATCAGGTTTTGAAGCTTGTTTTCAAGTTGGCTTAAGGATTCAATGGACATAGTTGTTACTTTTTCACCGGGAAATAGTTCGGACGAAATCAGCCTGTCTGTAACAGATAGCTGCCTGCCTATTCTAACGAAGCAGCAGTTTGGCAGGCTTCTGTGCAGTTAAGGGTGACTTTTACACTGGCTCTACGATAGCACATACTTCAGGCTAAGTTCAGATAAGTTACTTATATGCAGGCTATACTTGCGAAGTAATTACACAAGAATGAGGGTGATAGGCGAATGTTTATGACTCTGTTCTGAAGTGAATCTATCGTTTCAGAAATGCTTTGAAAACGACGAGCATCGCTTACCGGTTGAACAGTCTGCTACCGACTCATTACTTCCCTTTTCCTGATCCATCTCTAATGTCGGTGCAGCGGGACAACCTTCACGGTAATAAAGGTCGCTGGTGTGGCTCACAGGAATTTTACTGAAGTCATTCAGGAATCTTGATGCTTTTCAGAATTGCACAGGACAGCCAAAGATCCTGTGTAATAGAGGTGGAATGCCTCAAGGAGTTTTGCATGAGCGAAACGACACTACCCGACGCAACAATTGTCTCTGTTCTCAATGTCGAGGATGAAGCGATGAGGGCTTTTTACATCTCCCTGACCTGTAATCAGAGCGTCGACGAATACATTCAAGATCAGCATCTTTACTTTTCTTCACGTCAGGTAGAAGGTGTTTTCCTGAGTCATCTGCTGGCTTTGACGGAGTTGGCTCTGGACCGTTGTTTTCTGCTTAGCCACTAAAGAACCTGAGGTCTTGAGTCAGTATTTATTTTTTAATGGCTATTTTCTATTTCAGAAAAAGAGATTTCATCTTCATGGGGATGAAGTCATTTTTATTGAAAATGACACCTGCAATGAAGTATCAAACCAGGAATTTGATGTGATGAGTGTTGTTTCACTGAACTCACTCTTGCGATCTCCGGCTTGCATACTGACAAGTATCCATCAAATAGATACACTCCCCCGTTCTGAGGTTGCCGCAAAAGTGCTGCGCTATGCTCGCAACTTTTGCAGCAGCCTCTACCGATTGTGAATGCAGATTGGGTTTCCAGGTTAACTGTGTTCGTCTGATGATCATGCATGCCGATGGACAATCCGTGGAAAGCACCATGAGTAAAAGAACAGTTTTTCATCACTCGACGTGCTGAAAAGTGTTTCACGGTAACAAGTGATAGATAGGTAACTATGCCAGAAACTATTCCCCCTGACTCGGTGGGCCTGGTCGAACCCGAAACGGTTCATTTTGATCGGCCCCTTCGGCTAAGTTGTGGTCAAACCCTGAACGAATATGACCTGGTAATTGAAACCTATGGTGAGCTGAATACCGAAAAGAATAATGGTGTTTTGATTTGCCACGCGCTCAGTGGCCATCACCATGCAGCCGGTTATCACACCATGGAAGACCGTAAGCCTGGCTGGTGGGATAACTTTATTGGTCCCGGCAAGCCTCTGGATACCAATCACTTCTTTGTTGTCAGTCTGAACAATCTCGGGGGTTGTCATGGCAGCACAGGCCCGATCAGTATCAACCCACAAACTGGCAAACTCTACGGTTCTGATTTTCCCATACTGACTGTGGAAGATTGGGTCGAGAGCCAGGCCAGACTGGCAGATCATCTGGGTATTCGACAATGGGCTGCGGTGGTGGGTGGCAGTCTTGGCGGCATGCAAACGCTTTACTGGTCTATGGCTTATCCTGAACGTCTGCGTCATGCTGTAGTCATTGCCTCTGCACCGAAACTGTCGGCACAGAATATTGCCTTCAATGAAGTGGCCCGTCAGGCCATTCGCTCCGATGAAAACTTTCGGGATGGCCAATATCTTGAAGAGGGAACGCTACCCAAGAGCGGCCTGGGATTAGCCAGGATGGTAGGCCACATCACCTATCTGTCCGATGATGCCATGGGACAGAAGTTTGGCCGTGAACTCAAGAGTGGGGAGTACAGTTTCGATTATGGCGCTCAGTTCCAGGTAGAGAGCTATCTCCGCTATCAGGGGGAACACTTCTCTGGCAGCTTTGATGCCAACACCTATCTGCTGATGACCCGGGCACTGGATTATTTTGATCCGGCCCGGAAGTTTAATGATGATCTTGCTCAGGCCCTGTCTCCAGCCAAAGCACACTTTTTGCTGGTTTCATTCACTACCGACTGGCGTTTCTCCCCGGAGCGTTCCAGAGAGATTACCGATGCACTCCTGAAGGCGGGCAAGCAGGTCTCTTACATGGAAGTGGATGCTCCCCAGGGGCACGATGCATTCCTGATGAACATTCCCCGATATGTGAATGCCATTTCGGGCTATATGAAACGAGTCGCTGTCGAGTGCAAAGAGGCTGCTGTATGAGTAACCGTGTTGATTTTGCCATTATCAGTGACTGGATTGACCAGGGCAGTCGGGTTCTTGATCTGGCCTGCGGTGAAGGCACTCTGCTGGCAGACCTGGGCAAAAACAAGCAGGTTCGGGGTTATGGGCTGGAGATTAATCCACAGAATATTCAGAACTGTATTGAAAGTGGCGTGAACGTTCTTGAGCAAAACATTGACCAGGGGTTGGACAATTTTGGCGATCAAAGTTTTGATACCGTGGTGATGACTCAAGCTCTACAGGCCTTGCAGTTTCCCCATTTAGCACTCGATGAAATGCTGAGAGTGGGCCGGGAGTGCATTGTTACCTTCCCGAATTTTGGTCACTGGCGTTGCCGTTGGTATCTGGCTACCAAAGGTAGAATGCCGGTATCCAAATTTATGCCTTATACCTGGTATGACACACCTAATATACACTTCTGCACGTTTAAGGATTTTGAAGATCTTTGCCATCAGAAAAAGCTGAAGATCATTAATCGTATGGTAACAGATAGCGCCAACAGGGGAGGCTGGAGAACCCGCCTGCTGCCCAACCTGATGGGAGAAGTGGCTATCTATCATCTGACTCGAGGAGAGTGAAGTCATGGCTTGTGTAAGGCTGTTCAGTCTACTGTTGGCGCTGGCCGTTTTTTCGGGGGCCCATGCTGCCCCGGTACCCGAAGCCCGTGTCATGAATGACAAACCGGCCCGGTTTGGCGACTATGAAGTGTATTACAGTGCATTCCCCAGCACCTTTATTCAGCCTGACATAGCCAAGACTTATGACCTGGAGCGCGGGCCAAAAAATGGCTTGGTCAATATGGTTGTCCGAAACGTCAGGGACAGTGAGGAAGGCAAGGCAGTAAAAGCCTCTTTTGATGGCAAAACCGCCAACCTTCTGGGTCAGCAGTCAGCGCTGAAATTCAAGGAAATCAGGGAAGGTGATGCCATCTATTATCTGGCAGGTTTCCGGTTCAGTAATGAAGAAATGCTAAAATTCACCATCAAAGTACACCCTGAAGGCGCCAGTCAGAGTCATACCATTCAGTTCAGCCAGAAATTTTACGAGGGTGGCCAGTGAAGTCATTGGTAAAAAAAGAGCTAAAGCAAGAGCCAAAGCAAGAGCCAAAGAAAGTAGTATTGGCCAGTGGTAATCAGGGCAAGCTGAAGGAGCTTCAGCAGATGCTCTCAGGGCTGGATTTTGAAGTATTGGCTCAAAGTGAGTTCAGCCTAGGTTCTGTTGAGGAAACAGGGCTGACCTTTGTAGAAAACGCTTTGATCAAGGCCAGAAATGCGGCAAAAATCACAGGTCTTGCAGCCATTGCTGATGACTCCGGGATTGAAGTGGATGCCCTGAATGGCCAGCCAGGTATTTACTCGGCACGATTTGCCGGTGAAGAGGCCACCGATAGAGAGAACAATCAGAAGCTCTTGCAGAGACTGGAAGGATTGCCCAAAGAGCAAAGAACCGCTCGTTTTCACAGTGTACTGGTCTACATGCGCCATGCAGAAGACCCCACTCCTCTGATATGTCATGGAAGCTGGGAGGGCTACATCCTGGAGGCACCTTCTGGTGATCGGGGTTTTGGTTATGATCCTCTTTTTTATGTGCCTGATCAGAACTGTGCAGCGGCTGAACTCAGTCGGGAACAGAAAAACAGCATCAGCCACCGGGCAAAAGCCATGACACAGCTTTTGAAGCAGTTGAAGCAACGCCTCTGACAGACGCATGTTACTTTTTCTCAATGCGGCCGGTGATGACACCTGGTCGCTTTAATCACTTGGCCTGATTCTCAATATGCTCGAACTTCCTCCATTGAGCCTTTACGTGCACATTCCCTGGTGTGTCAAAAAATGCCCTTACTGTGACTTCAACTCCCATGCGCTCAGCGATGGTATTCCAGAAGACGCTTATATCGATGCCCTGTTAACAGACTTTGACAGTGAAGTGAATACTCTCCAGGGAAGAGCGCTTAATACGATTTTCTTCGGTGGCGGTACCCCCAGTTTGATGTCTGCCAGAGGTTTTGATCGTTTTCTCTGTGAGCTGGAAAAGAGAATCCGTTTCTCGCCGGATATTGAAATCACCATGGAAGCCAACCCCGGGACCTATGAACATGACCGGTTCAAAGATTATCGAAAAGCCGGTATCAACCGATTGTCATTGGGGGTTCAGAGTTTTCAGGACGAAAAGCTCAAGACGCTGGGTCGTATTCACAGTTCAGATGAAGCGCGCAAGGCGATTGAGTCCCTGAGGGGGATGGGCTTTGACAACTTCAATATTGATCTGATGCACGGACTGCCCGGCCAGAGCATTCAGGACGGTCTGTCAGATCTGAAGAAAGCAATTGCACTGGAACCGACTCATATTTCCTGGTACCAGCTCACCATTGAACCCAATACGGTTTTCTATTCAAAACCTCCGGTCTTACCCGAGGACGATACCCTCTGGTCCATTCAGGAAAAAGGGTGGGATTTACTGGCAGAGGCAGGCTATCAGCAGTACGAGATTTCAGCCTATAGTCGTCCCGGCAGACAGGCAAAACATAATTTGAACTATTGGCAGTTTGGTGACTATATCGGCATTGGTGCGGGGGCTCATGGCAAGATGACCCAGCAGGAGATGGGCAGAATTTATCGAAACTGGAAAACCAGAATGCCCTCAGACTATCTGGCAGCGGATAAACCCTTTGAAGCGGGCAGTAGAATATTGAATGAGGATGATCTGCCGATTGAGTTTATGATGAATGTTCTGCGTCTTAACCAGGGGGTTGATCACTCATTGTTTCAGCAAAGAACCGGAATGGCCTACTCAGACATAGACGTTCAATGTCAGCAAGCGATTCAAAAAGGTTTGCTCGAGCAGGATCGATTACAGCCAACGAAACAGGGACGACTCTTTTTGAATGATCTGCTGGCTCTGTTTACTGATGGATGATGTTCCCACTCAATTAGCGACTGGACGCCATTTTCTGGAATCTGTTGGGAACTGTATCCTTACTCAAAACGAAGGGTGAACTATGGAATGGATAACAGACAACATTATTTTTCTGTCAAAGTTGGCTCGTGAGCATCTTGATGTTATCGCTATGGCCCTGACAGCGGTAGCAGTGGCCTTTGTGGGACGTTTTATTGCCTCATGGAGCACTGATTGGATGAACCGGCTCCATGCCGCAGTGAGAATTCCTGCAAGAGCTGTTTTGAATCTCGTCCTGTTTGGTGCGATCTTTTATTTTGCGCCTCAATGGCTCGGCAACTTACTGGGCTACTTCAATCATTACACTCTCGCTCCGGTATTGCTGGTGATCACAATCTGTGTCGGGATATTGTCGGAGAAGCTGGGGCGTTGCTAAGAGGAGCAAAGCGATTGAAACTCTGCCCCTTCCGGATGGGGTAAGATTTATTCTGTTCTCTCGAACAGCAGATCCCAAACTCCGTGACCCAGTCTTTGACCGCGCTTTTCAAACTTGGTCAGCGGTCTGAAGTCTGGCCTTGGTGCATACTGACTTTTACCTTCCTGATTTTTAAAACCTTCAGCGGCCGTCATGACTTCCATCATCTGTTCAGCATAGTTTTCCCAGTCTGTGGCCAGATGGATAACACCACCCAGAGCCAGTTTCGGTCTGATGGCTGCAATAAATTTGGGTTGAACCAGGCGACGCTTGTGATGACGCTTTTTGTGCCAGGGGTCAGGGAAATAAATCTGAACTCTGGACAGGCTGCCATCGGCTATGCATTCACGAAGCACTTCAACAGCATCGTCACAATAGCTGCGAACATTGGTAACACCTGCCAGCCGGGATTCATTCAACAGGCTGCCAACCCCCGGGCGATGCACTTCAATACCGATAAAATTCTTGTCGCTCTCGGCTTTTGCCATGGCAACCAGAGACAGACCCATGCCGTAGCCGATTTCCAGTACGACAGGTGCCTCCCGACCAAAGACTTCACGGATGTTTAATGGACCGTCTTCCTTTTGCAGGCCCCACTTGTCCCAGCATTCATCCCAGCCACGACGCTGCCCTGTGGTCATACGACCAGTGCGCAGGACAAAACTTTTTATTTCTCGACGTTTAGTCGCATCGGGGCTGTGATCAGGTTCAACTGGGTCGGTCATAAAAGGCACATAGTCTGCAAATGAAAAAGTCGGCGTAAGATACCTAAACTGCGTTAACTTGGAAACCTTCAGCTGTCGGATTCAGTTTTGCGTTTTGTTGTTCTCACAGGCAGGTTTTAAGTATCTTGCCTGTTGTCATGCCGGGAACGCCAGCATAAATGCTGCCAGGAATCTTCTGGTTGTCGGTTATTTACGTTTTTCTAAGGGTAGTAATTCAGAGGTTTCCATTTTTGATCCGGGTGGTTGTCTTTTGAACCACTTCAAGGCTACGAGAACTGCAACCGTTGCAACCATCACAGAGCCCACTGCAATAGGCGCAACTCCCCAATCAGGAAGGACCGCAGACAATCCGGCAGATGATGAAGCAGCACGGGATTTTGGATTGTTATAGCTTTCAAGAGCCAGAACGATTTCTTGCATCTGTACCTGCCGACTATCCTCCTCAATATCTGTATTTTCAAAGGCCAGATAGACTTTTTTACCCACAAATACCGGATGCATAGACTTTGCCGCCGCAGGTTTAATAGTGGTGTCGAAACGATGGACATTGACCTGATCTTCGTAGGTCAACACGGACAGTCGTCCATCGCTGTTGTAAATAATGGCGTACAGGTAATCTTCCGTTGCCATCAGCCTGACGGTCGCAAATGAACCTGGTGTGAGGGAAGGTAAATCAACCCTGTCGTCAATCATATAAGCACTGTCCATCTGTCCATTGTCAGTGGCGAACCGGCGAATAGAAAGTGTTTCTTCCCCAGGGCTGAATACGGCAACGAAGGCCTGATCTTCT
>NZ_JAHHPQ010000255.1:0-1014 GCF_024606245.1 Endozoicomonas sp. SESOKO2 | reverse complement strand
CGACCGGGTGGTCGGCATTCAGGTATTGGTTGAAATTACTATTGTCCAGCTGAACAGTACTGGCCCAACTGTTCCAGTTTGGAAAAAACACGACAAGTGACAATAAAAGTACAGACGACTTTGTGAAGATAGTCGGGCTTTGCCGATACTGATCTTTCATCGGGCTGTTATTCATTGAGTGAGTACCATGAAAAACAATGATGAGAACTATCCGTATTTGTGACCCGTATATATAGACTATGAGGGGGCGTCATGCATTAACATGCGGGTAACCTGGAAAAACTTACGTTTGAGCAGGGGGGGGGGCAGCAGGGGCCAACTTTTTCTGGATAAGCTATTGGCCCGATACCCCTTTGAGGCAATGATAATGTTTATGGCGATTGCCCTTGAGGGATGCACCTGTTTGTTGGTTATTTAAGTTCATCTAAGGGTAGTTATTCAGTGGTTTCCATTTTTGATCCGGGTGGTTGTCTTTTGAACCACTTAATGGCTACGAGAACTGCAAACGTTGCAACCATCACAGAGCCCACTGCGAAAGGCCCAATTCCCCAATCAGGGAGAACCGCAGACGATCCGGCAGACGATGAAGTGCCAAGGGATTTTGGATAGTTAAAGTTTTCAAAATCCAAAGCGATTTCTTGCATCTGTAGCTGCCGACTATCCTCCTCAATATCTGTATTTTCAGAGGCCAGATAGACTTTGTTACCCACAAAAACCGGACGCATAGACTTTGCCGCCGCAGGTTTAATGGTGGTGTCGAAACGATGGACATTGACCTGATCTTTATAAGTAAATACGGACAGTTGTCCATCGCTGTTGTAAATAATGGCGTGCAAATAATCTTCCGTTGCCATCAGCCTGACGGTCGCAAATGAACCCGGTGCGAGGGAAGGAAAATCAACCCTGTCGTCAATCATATAAGCACTGTCCATCTTTCCATTGTCCGTGGCGAACCGGCAAATAGAAAGTGTTTCTTCCCCAGGGCTGAATACGGCAACGAAGGCCTGATCTTCT
>NZ_JAHHPQ010000254.1:0-1514 GCF_024606245.1 Endozoicomonas sp. SESOKO2 | reverse complement strand
CGGTATCATCCTGAAAAGATTGAAAGCTCATGGCGACCCCGCCATATCGGCAATCAACGCAGTGTTGGATAATCAACGCCATGGTTTGCGGTATACCTTCGGAGCAGACTGCAGGCCGGTAAGCTGAGGCCATGACCTTAAGGCAGGTTCTTAAAACATCGTCTTCTCCCTGGACTAAAGAGAGGTATTTGCCTGCCTGGGCATCGCCGTAGTTGTCTTCATTGATGCCAGAACTGCGGACAATCACCGGCTGTGACGTGGATTGTTCTTCAAGCTGACAGCGCAGATTCCTGATGTGGCAGGCTGCCTCAGAATCTTTAACCTGTTCGTAAAAGTCACTACTGACAATGAATTGTGTCAGACCCTCCAGCCATTTATCCATTTTGTTTTTCTCTAATGGTGGCGAGGTATTCAGGTATTCCCTGATCTTTATCAGGCTGCACTCTGCCTCCAGCTCAAGGACGATCACGGGGAGATAGCGGGCTAAACGATGGGAGTCCAGAGGGTGTTGTTCAAGCGCATTCATTACCCGGGCTGAAACACATTTGAACGGCGGGACAGGCAGATTTATTGCCGCCATGCGTTGCAAAAACATCCCCTTGCCCCCAAGTTGCTCACGGCTTGGGAGAGAATCGTTAGCAGCCTGATCTGAAATAGATAAACGGCAGGTGCGCTCGGTGAGTGACGTTGGGTCAGATAAACCATTGGGATCAGGATCACTGAAATAATTTTTGGGTGAACTCTCAGTCCCATTAGTTGGGCTGTCGACTCGGGTATTCTGATCTGTGTTCGTTGTCAGGGTTGGAAAATCTGATCTGCCAACATTAGCAGGCAACATAAGGATATCCCTCTCATGTCAATATTCACCCATGCCTCAATGGCTGGTAATTACCCTCTTTCGACAATAATGTTTTTATAAAGTTCACCCGTCAGCCTGAAGCGCACAATAGAAAAAACAACAATAAGCTGGCAACGGGGTTTAAGCTGGTCAACCTGGCCTGAATAGATCAGACCTTATTCGCAGAAGGCCTGACGTATTTAAGAACATTGTGGTTTTTTTGTCTTGCTGCCTCGATAAAAGTCTCATCGTGTTTAAGCCCGGACGCAACATAATTGAAGGCATAAGAGTTCTGTTGAATTAAGTCCAGCATATACTCCCGATCATTCAATAACGTTTCAGAGGCAAAATATAAGCAAGAAATTTGATCAGCAATTGCACTTCGCACGATTTCTTTATCGCTGCGTACATTTTCACCGGCATAACGCAGAGCTGCCGGATAAGTTGTGATAGCGGCCATGACGACCTCTTTATCGTCCTGAAGTCTTTGGCTGGCATAATCCAGATTCCTACCATCCTGAGTGACTGCGATCATGACAACGTTTTTATCGTCCTGAAGTTTTGGGCTGGCATATTCCAGCTGGTCACCATCCTGAGTCACTGCGGCCATGACGACCTTTTTATCATCCTTCAGTTCTGCACTCACATATTTCAGGTCATCTGGATAGGCTTCAAT
>NZ_JAHHPQ010000253.1:0-12037 GCF_024606245.1 Endozoicomonas sp. SESOKO2 | reverse complement strand
CCTCAATTTCTTGCAATCCTCGCTACGGACGCTTAAGTCCGACAGGCTGCTAGAAAAAAATTCTATGCCAGACGCTAATTTTCCTGAATCATTCCAGCCCGTATACAGATGATACCGTCAAAAAAATACTAAGCGTCAAAAGAGTGACAGGCAGAAAGAAATTCGATACCTTAATCGGTAACAGCTGAAGAACATAAGGGGTAGTTTTAAGGCTGTAAGGCTACACAATGATAATTTTGGATCGGAACAAATAGAAATACTGCATTCATCGACAACTGATTAAACAGGTTACCGCTTTAAACCTTAACCGTTTTAAAGCCCTGAAAAACAGCATCGTAAAGGAAGACGATCATGTATAATCCAGGACTCGACAGCAAACGTTTATTTGAAGACTCTACCCACCCTGGTGACGCAATAGGCGACATCCGTTATCCGGAATACCTTATCTCCCTTCTTTCAGACAGACATCAGGAGCCTCTGGCCTGTGAAGGATACACCTCCGACTCCCTCTCTCTGACAAATACCCGTCTGCCGCAGGTTTGACATCGCAAAGTACTCTGGAAATCAAGGTCGTACTGTTTTCCAGAGATACTCGAGAAACTCAACTATTCTTCTCTTCAAATTCGACAAAGACGATCTGGATAAAACACCGAAAGCTTTGGTTATACCAATAGCTCAGGTGTCGATAGCTATTATGAGATGCTCTCCAAACGTCAAGCTCGGGCTGTTAAGGAGTATCTGAAGAATTCAAATGGTCAGGGAAGGCAGGATGCGTATTTTAGGCAGCGTTTATCATGGCTTGTCCGGATTAGCCCGCACCGTCAAGGATGAGGTGCTTGCTCGCTTCCGGGGAAAAAAGACTGAAGTGGTCGAACATCCCGTTCGTAAAATGACAGAGAAAAGCTCCCACGCTTCTGATACCCGGCCTCTTGCCAATAAAAGCCCTGCAGCCAGTGAAAACCCTGTTGCTAGTAAAGGCTACCTTCTGGCCAAAAAACTTACCGATCAGTCACTGCCTGCCCACAAAGTCTCCAGTGTTGAACTTCCTCCCCGCTTTCCGTACATTGACATCCCGGAAGAAAACCAAAGCGCTTCTGAACCTCCTTCACGAACCAGAAAAATTCTTACAGCCCTGATGCCGGGCAGCAGCCCGGTACCAGAAAATTCAGATATATCCCTGAAGAAAACCAAAAGATGGCAAACCCGAAGGCTGCGCAAGGGTCTGCAAACCATCAAAAGAGAAACCGGGCTAGAAGTCTCGATCCGCAGCTTTGATGATCAGGCAGCCGTGCTCAGAGATTTTCTCACGGGTAAACGTGCCACACTGGGTTATCACGAAATAAAAGTCTTCTGTGACGATGTTAAAAGTGTAATGACAAACGCAGGCTCACTGCCTGGTCTGATCAAACTGGCGGTGACCAAATACATGATTGTGCTTTCAGATCTGGGACAGGCTGCTCAGCTCAAATCACTCGGTCAGAGGAGACAACAACTGGCTGAGCGATTCTTACCGGGCCATGATGGTTTTAGAGCGCACTGTCTGCGCAGAAACATAGATCCGGATTTGCCCCTCAACCTGCACGACATCAGGCGGTTTCAGGAAAAACTGATGGGTTGGCAGGACGAGCTGGGACACTGGCATAGGGGGCTAATTGAAAGCCCCGAACTCAGTAGTATGGAAGCGTTAAAAGACAGGCTGAAAGTGGAGTTGGAAAGCTTTATCGACAAGATGGAGAGCGCTGCTCCCGAAGCCGCGCAAGCACCAGCGTCATTAAGCCACGAGCAGTTGCAGGCAGAAATCACCAGACTTTATGACCAACATGGAATCAAAGATTTACCCGGCAGGCAACAAAATGCAATGGAACAATCCGTAGCTGAGCAACATCCAGTCTTGCAAAGTGCGACCCAATATCAGGTTCAGCCTTCCGGAAACCTTCAAAACCACACAGTAACTTCCCTTGAAAAAGCCCGCTTGCATCGTTGGGTGTTTGAACAGCAATTAGCCGATTTGAGAGTCCGGAATGATAGACTTGATCACGACCTGGAAGCAGTGGAGCAGGAACTCAGACGGGTCACGGAACAGAGACAGGATACATCGAAGGCCATTCAAGACATTCAGGCACGCAAACAAAAGTTACAAAGAAGAAAAGCCAAGATCCCACACTCTCCCCTGCCCACAGTGATATTAAGAGACAGCAAGGGGGCACAAATAGACTCAGACTTTATGAAAAAACCTGAGCTTGACGAGCGATCCATAAACCTGCATGTCGTTCGTTGTCAGCCAGAGGTTTACAGGCAGATCAATAATGCGCTTCTGAACACGACAGCGTTTGAAAACGACAAAGCCCTGAATCAATTCAAGGATACGATGAGAAGCTTCAGGAATCAGTGCTATCAATATGCCATAGGTGCCAAACTGCCCAGTAAAATCCTCTCGGAAAATGACACTCAGCTCATCACGAACTCCCGCCAGCGTATCAACAGTGCCATGGAAACCCTTCTGGCAAACCCCGAGACCGCTGACACGACAACAGCCTTCCACTTTCTCAGGATGCAAGAAGCGATCCTGGATAATTTCCTGAAAATGAACGGTATGAGCGGAGTTTCTTAAATCTCCATAGCGAAAAGTAGATTGTCGTGATATAAGACACGATTCAGCAGCCTCAGCCAGGCTGATATCCATCTCTTTCGACTCGACACTGTATGTCTTCACAAACCAAAGCCTGTCTTTATGCTCTGGCCACTGCCCTGATGTGGTCTACCGTTGCCACTGCCTTCAAGCTCACTCTCGACTATCTCGATCCGTGGCAAATGGTGTTCTGGTCGGTATTAACTTCAACACTTCTTCTAGGTGGTTTTGTTCTTGCCCAGGGTAAATGGTCCCTACTGATCCAACAGGCCAGAAACCACTTTAGGCTATACATCCTGCTGGGGTTTCTTAACCCTTTCCTTTACCACATCGTCCTGTTTGGTGGTTATGATCTGTTGCCCGCCCAGCAGGCTCAGGCACTGAATTACAGCTGGCCTCTGGCGCTCACATTACTGGCTGTGCCATTACTGGGTAACAAGCTGAGTTTCAAGGATGGCGTCTGTTGCCTGGTAGCCTACCTTGGTGTGGTGATTATCAGTACCAGGGGGGAGCTGCAAAAACTCAACTTTGACAGCCCTCAGGGAGTTATTCTGATGCTTTCCAGCACTCTGGTCTGGGCTTTGTACTGGATTTTAAATGCCAAAAATGAGGGCGACTCACAGACTGGCTTGCTACTGTGCTTCCTATTCGGATTACCCTGGATCACAGTGGCTGTTTTCTGGCAGTCCAGTGTCTGGCCTATTCCTCTGGAAGGTCTCACTGGCGCTTTGTATATAGGCCTGATTGAGATGGGATTGGCCTATATTTTCTGGCTCAAAGCCCTCAAACTCGCAGAAAACACCTCTATCATCAGCAACAT
This sequence comes from Endozoicomonas sp. SESOKO2, assembly GCF_024606245.1. Taxonomy (NCBI): domain Bacteria; kingdom Pseudomonadati; phylum Pseudomonadota; class Gammaproteobacteria; order Oceanospirillales; family Endozoicomonadaceae; genus Endozoicomonas; species Endozoicomonas sp. SESOKO2. Next base: position 8,588 of record NZ_JAHHPQ010000253.1, on the reverse strand, counting down.
CAGCTATCTCAGCCCTTTTCTCTCTCTGATATTCATCGCCAACTTTTTGAATGAGAGCATTCATCTTTCGACCTATACAGGGCTTGTTATGATTGTCACATCCGTGGTTTTTCAACAAAAAAAACCAAAGACTGAAAAGCCGCCACAGGCTCAGTTAATGAGCAACAATTAATGGCCAGAAACAGCTACTTTCAATTCAAACAGTTCAGGGTAGAGCAAAACCAGACTGCCATGAAGATCACCACCGACGCCTGTATCCTGGGCGCCAGAGCAGAGGTGGAAAACAGTCAATCCATTCTTGATATCGGTGCCGGAACCGGCCTGCTCAGTTTAATGGCAGCCCAAAGATCAACTGCCTGCATTGATGCGGTTGAACTGGATGATCATGCTGCTGCTCAGACGCAGCAAAATTTCTCAGCCAGTCCATGGAAGAATCGCCTGACGTTACATCATTGCCCCATACAATCGTTCATGCCTGAAAAGCGGTATGACTGTATACTCAGTAACCCCCCTTTTTTTGAGAATGCCTTTAAAGCCCCGTGCTCCAGGCGTTCACTGGCACGCCACACAGACAGTTTGAGTTTTCCGGAGCTGGCTGAAGCGATTGACAGACTGATGTCTGAGAATGGCAAAGCCTGGATTCTATTACCGGATGAATCCAGCTCACTGTTTTTGAAAGCACTCCACAGGGCCACTCCCTTGAAGCTGGAACGTACTCTGGCTATTCGATCTTCTGAGACTCATAAAGATCATCGTCACCTATTGGTTCTGGGGCGTTCTGGCTCAGAATATGAGTTTGAGCAGATCACAATATACAGTGAGCACCCTGCGTACACGAATGAGACAATCAACCTGCTCAGACCCTATTATTTGAAGCTCTAAAAAAAACGGCACCTATCGGTCAGGTGCCGTTTTTTTCGTTTATTCCCTGAACAAGACTACTCTGATGGATCAGGATTATTGCGGGAAGCGTTTTCAGACCCCTGAAATGGTTGACTTGATTCAGTTTTAACCGGAGTCATGGGAGGAGTTACGTCATCCGTCGTATCACCAAATGTCTCCCAATCTCTACCAAGCTGTCCCGGAGCCTGTTTTTTTCGCAAGTTCTCAAAAAATGGGTTTGCCGGTGATATTGTAGGTTTTCCCGCAGATGGATCATACACTGCTTGTCCCGAAGCTTCTTTTTTTTGTATGTCCTCAAAAAACGGGTTTTTCGATGATATTGTAGGTTTTCCCGCAAATGGTCCATACACGGGTTGCCCCGAAGCCTCTTCTTTTTGCTCGTCCTCAAGAGACGGGTTTTTAGGTGATATTGAAGGTTTTTCCACAAATGGTTCATATACTGTTGTAAGGGGCTCCGAACCGTCAGGGGGAATCGGCAAATACTCCGGGTGCATATCGGTACCATTTGCCGTCCTGGCCACTGATTCTTCCAGTAGCTTAAAGCTATTGACACTGTATCGGCTCTGGGCTTGTTTCATCAACTCATCAAGGTTATAGCCCGGGTGTTCACCCAATCCTAACTCTTCACCATAACTGGAGAGGAAATCGACTACCTGGCTTTGACTGTTAGCATTGTCCGGCGTTACAAAACTTCTGAGTTTTGCCAGAGTTTCCTGGAAACTTCTCAGATGGTGATATTCCCACATTTTGTCTGCATCAAAACTGCCACGGCCATTTTCCTTATCGATATCAACCCTGATTTTATCAATCTCAGACTGAACGTCATTGGCAAACAGAGACCAGTCATTATGCATGAGACGAACAGCCTCCTTCACAAGACGGTCTTTGTAAAGTGGCGTATCCTGTGGCCAGTTTTCCCTGGCTGCACACATGTAATAATCCAAACCTGGCAGACGCCTGGAGTGACCCGCTTCTGCCGTTGCGAATTTAAGCTTGTCAGTACCCCAGATCATCTGCCTGTTACGCTGGGCCCTGACGAGAGTATTGTGTTCTGAATTCCTATCGGGATTGTCAATGAAGGCAATAATGTCTTTGTAGACTCTGTTCCTGTACTTCTCACTGACCTCTCTGATACCGGAATCAATATCCAGACGATCCTGAGTCACGCTGGCGATATTAGCGGTGACACCCTGAACAAGATTCATAGCGTTGCTCTTCTGCAAGCTCAGGGTTTTCACTTGAACTCTGAAGGCATCACGAAGAGCCGCCTCAGTATCAAACTGACTACCCAACTCTTTATACTTAAGCTCGGTGGCCCAGCCCCTGAGATAGGTCAATTCATCTTGTGAACTCTGAAGTTTTTCTTCCAGTTGGTTTAGCTCATTGATTTCTTCCTGAGTCACCTCGTCAGGTCGTTTTAGCTGTTTGGCATCAAGCGCCACTCTTGCTTTGGCATAGGCCGCCAGATCGGTTTCAAACTGTTTATCCGCATCTTTCAGTGCATTTGATTTAACCTTAACCAGAAACTCAACAGAGGTTTTTTGGCCATCAGACACAATCTCCCGAGGCTTCACCTCAAAGCCGGGTTGCCGCTTGAGTCGTTCTGCATCTTCAGGATTCAGGGCAATACCTTCTCTACTCTTTGCCTTGATACGGTTCCCAAGTATGGCTTCCTCAGCCCTGACCTGTACCACCCGTCTGGCACTGATGCGAACCCTGGGGATACGGTCTGAGACACCGTGGGCAAAACGCCTGACATGGAAGGCCGCTATTTTCATTCCCTGAACGAAACGGCCCCAGTTTTTAACCAGCACTTTTTTAGGGTGCAAGGCCTTGATTTGCTGTGCCACTTCACTCTTGAAATGAGCCAGCCGGGGTACTAAAGACTCTATGCGTGTTGTTAAGCTCATCCTGACCTCTCCATGGTCAAACTCGGTCATAACTTTTCGTTAGTATAGGAAAGAATTGGAATCAGGAATGTCGATGTTAGTAGAAGTCAGAATAACAACACTATAAATTCAGAATGGCCGCAGAAGACAAGCGGGTGTCGTAGACTCGGCACCCGCTAACAAGAAACACTAAACGACTCTATGAACAGCTAGATGTAGGCTCGATTGAGACGTGCTTCAGCCCACTTTTGAAACCAGGTGCATATCATCACCACTCCCCAGTAAATCAGCGCCACAGTCAAGTAACTTTCGAAAAAATGGAAGCTGCTGGCGGCTTCCATCTGGGCACGAGCCATGATCTCAACAACCCCCAGAGTAAAGGCAAGAGAGGTACTCTTGAGCAGATCGATCCCATTGTTCATCAATCCGGGAAAAGCCACCCTTGCCGCCTGGGGAAGAATCACTCTTCTCATGCCTTCGGCCCGAGTCATACCTACACTCAAAGCAGCTTCCATCTGCCCGGAATGGATACTGATGATTGCCGCCCTCATACTTTCTGACATATAAGCAGCAAAATGCAAACCCAAACCAATGATCACAGCCACTATGGCAGGCATACCTGCAAGAGCAGGTATCAATTGTGGCAGACCGTAGTAAAACAGAAAGAGCTGGACCAGCAGAGGTGATCCCCTAAAAAAGGAGATATACAGGTCAGCCACATAGTGGAGACAAAAAAGTCGGGTAATTTTCACCAGTGCCAGAACAAGCCCCAAAGACAAGGACAACACCAGACCACCCAGTGTCATATAGAGTGTCGTATCCAGATTCATGGCAACTGTCGGAAGCATTCCGACAGTGTATTCAAAATCCATCATTCAAATGCCTGTAGCGGACTTCGGAACAAACAGGGCAGTATTCCAGAGAACAGTAATGGATGAAAGGTCTATCCGGCAGGTTTGGCAGTAATATCTCCACCGAACCATTTGCCGGAAATAGAAGCCAGGGTACCGTCTTTATCCATGGCATCCAGAGCGGAATTCACCTGATCTCTCAGAGCCAGTCCCTTCACATCATTGACGAAAGGCATGGCATTTTTCAGGATCTCAATCGGCTCACCGGCTAACTTCAGCGGCAAATCAGATTTATCAATCAGAGCCATTACACTGACACGATCCATAACAAATGCATCAGAACGTTTGAGCACCACGTCTTGCTCAATGCCGGTATCATAGGTCACAACATTAATTTTCTGCTCCGGATCATTCTGACGCAGGATCGCTTCAAAGTTAGAACCCAGATTTACAGCTACTCTCTTACCTGCCAGATCATCAACTGACTTAATGTCATTGTTATCCTTGTGGACCGCTATCTGGGCACCGTCGTAAACATAGGGCTCGGAAAAAGCATAACGCTCAGCACGGGCCTCAGTCAGTGTAATCTGGTTGGAAATAGTGTTCAGCTGACCTGCTTCCAGCATGCCAAAAAGGCCAGAGAATGGTGCTGTAACAAACTCAACATCTTTATTCAGGCGATGACCTATCTCCTTCCAGAGATCAACTTCAAAGCCTTTTAGTTCACCCTGCTCCATGAAAGTGAACGGATAGTAGGTGCCGGACATACCGACTTTAACGACAGAAGTCTTAACTTCATCATTGTTTGCCTGAATCTCTGCAGGCTGATGATCAGAGCAGCCAGCCAGCAAGACGGACAGAGCCAGTGTGGCAGTAGTTATAGCTTTTTTAAATGTAAGACCGAACATAAGTGCCCCCTGAGAAAAGCTATGGGCAATGTGCTAAAAGACTGAATTAATCCAACGAAAATTGGTCTTGCCGGATACCTGCCCATAATTAAATGCGCAGACTAACAGCCTTAACATTTATAACTGAAATAATATTTTAATCATTTTTTATGCGAAAATATTATATTAATTTTTCCCGATCAGCGCTTGAAAGCCTGATAGATCGAGAAGCCATTTTTCACGACAAGTGTTTTACAATCACCGAAAGCCTGGTTAATGATCGGACCATAGCGAAGGAAGCTGTTAGCGACAATTCTCAGCTCCCCCCCTTTCTTCAGAAGGTCAGCAGACCGCGCAAGAAACCCTTCCGTCACCGCATAATGCGTCTTAACACCCTGATGAAAGGGAGGGTTGGAAACGATCAGGTCAAACTCACCACTGACTTCAGACAAACCGTCGCTGGCCATCACATCAAAGTGCTTTACATTATTTTCCTGAAGGGTACGGGTCGAACTTTCCAGAGCCAGGGCGTCGGAGTCCACCAGAGTATAGTGAGCGTCGGGATTTAATTGCCCAAGAAAGCCGGCTACCACTCCGGCACCACAGCCGAAATCGAGAACACGTTTAGCCGTGCATTCATCAAAGGTATTGAGAAGTAGCTCCGTACCCGCATCAACACGTCCATGACAGAATACACCGGGTAAAGAGAATAACGGCATGGATATATCACGAACTTTAAGCTCGTAGGCACTGTAATAATCGGGCTTGGAAAATTCAGCGCCATTTTCCAGAGAGCCTGAAGCTTCAATTAGACTGCAATGACGCGCATTGTCCATGTTTTTGACTTCGGAAAAATTCTGCCTGAGGCGCTTGCGCCACGACTTGATACCTTCATTATTTTCACCTGCCAGCCACAGAACAGCCCCTTCGTTTAATAACGGTACAATCATCGCCAGCCAGAAATCCATCAGAGACTTGCTCTTCTGCAGGAAAACCAGCACCCCATCAAACCGGTCTACAGTCGAATGAACTACAGACTCATAGTGAAGAGACAACTGACTGCTTGCAGACCAGTCTTCTTTAATGGTTCTGTAGACTGAAAAGTCTCGAGTCAACCCGTGGATTTCTTCAGCGATTTTTTCCTTAGCAAGCTTTCTTCCCAGTGCATCAGCAGGCACACCCAGCACGAGCATTTTATTACAACGCAACCATTCACTGTTACGAACCACCAGCTGACTGGGGTTAGAGAGAACTCTATGGCTCATAGCATCCTTCAATCAAAAAAAATCATGGGTCAGTTTGATATCAGTTCCGGCCTGAAATCAGCGGGCTCTTATACCCGATTTACAGAGTATTGCATAGCAAATCTGATAATATTCGTTTTATACAAAAACGACATAAAGTGTATGACTTATTGTTCTGCCCGCTGTCTGCCTGAGCGACTTTATGATTTTTCAGGTTGAACTCCTATTTTTTGATACGTTTTCTGAAACTACCGATTTACATGACCTCTCACGGCTTTTAGGATTTACGCCAAATTTTTTTCGTGCTCACTGGAGAACCCTCATGCTCGAGCCACGAGGAGAGCTTATGCTCAGAACGCTCGCCATGCCAACAGACACCAACCCTAACGGTGATATTTTCGGTGGCTGGCTGATGTCACAAATGGATATTGCTGGCGGTATCGCGGCCAAGCAGAGAAGTCACTGCAGGGTTTCTACTGTCGCCGTTGAATCCATGTCATTTCACCATCCGGTCAATGTAGGTGATGTAGTCTGTTGTTATGCAGAGGTCATTCATGTCGGCACCACTTCCATGCGAATCAAGCTGGAGGTCTGGATCAAGAATATGCCTTTTCATCAGCAGCATATCAAAGTGACGGAAGGCATCTTTACCTTCGTGGCCATTGACAAGCATGGCCGCCCCCAACCTGTGGATAGAGATGAATAACGGGATATAAATGCTGAAACAAAAAACCATCCTGGTCGGCGTTGCCGGCGCCTCTGCTTCCGGTAAAAGTCTTCTGGCCAGTACTTTGGTAGAAGAACTTCAATCACAGCACGTTCATATCATTTCTGAAGATTCTTACTACAAGGATCAGACGCACATAACCATGAAACAAAGGGTTCAGACTAATTATGACCATCCCGAGTCCATGGACCATGACTTGATGCTGGAGCATATGAAGCTGCTGAAAGAAGGTTGGACAGTGGACGTGCCTCTGTACGATTACACAGAGCATAACCGTAAACAGGAAACCCGGACAGTCCCCCCTGCCCGAGTTATTTTAATTGAAGGCATTCTGTTGTTTACTCATCCGGAAATCCGTGAAACCTTTGACCTTCGGTTCTACATGGATACCCCCCTGGACATCTGTCTGATCAGACGGCTAAAGCGAGATATTGTCGAACGCGGCCGTGATGTTGATTCGGTCATCAGACAATACCTGGAAACCGTACGCCCCATGTTCCTGCAGTTCATTGAGCCTGCTCGCCAGCATGCCGACCTAATCATCCCCCATGGCGGCAAGAACAGAATTGCCATCGACCTGATCAAAACCAAGATTCAGGATCTGATTGATTAATTAATTCATTCATACACATCTATGCCCTGCTTTCAGTTCTGCTACTTTGTCAGTCAGATCATGATTTCAGACAGGGCACAGCCGTTCTACCGGTAAGCGTCGGCGACCCAGTCAAGGCGACAAAGCAGCCATAAGCGAAACAACAGCCATGAGGGAGGAAGAACGTCTCGGAAAATCAAGCTTTGACCTGAATACCTGTTTTTGTATAATCGACCGGTATAGGCGTAGAAAGTGTGTTCGCTTTCCGGGTCACCGGTATCTCCTCATAGGTAGCCTCCAAAATCCTGCCGCTTGTACACTCTCCCTTGTCATCAACCTGTCGAAGACTATAACTACTCAAACGTAAAAATTAGTCTTTAACCTGTAAAAAGGTCTAACGGGAAAGTTATGCGTGTTGAAGCTGATATCAAGCTGGGTTTTAAAGATGTTCTGTTCAGACCCAAGCGTTCAACCCTGAAGAGCCGCTCCCAGGTCAGCCTGGAACGTACCTTCAAATTTGTTCACACCAACCAGGAATGGACCGGCGTCCCTGTTATTGCTGCCAATATGGACACAGTGGGCACCTTCTCCATTGCCCTGGCCTTGGCAGAACACAAGATGCTGACCGCAGTGCATAAGCACTACACCATTGAAGAATGGGGAGCATTTCTGGACAGCGCACCTGCAGGTATTGAAAACCATGTCATGGTAAGCAGCGGAACATCCGATGCTGACTTCACCAAACTCAACGACATCCTGGCACTCAACGACAGTCTTCGTTTTATCTGCATCGATGTTGCCAATGGCTACTCCGAGCATTTTGTTCAATATGTTTCCAAAGTTCGTAAACAGCACCCTGAAAAAGTCATTATTGCCGGAAACGTAGTCACCGGTGAAATGGTTGAAGAGCTAATTCTGAAAGGTGCTGACATCGTCAAGGTTGGCATCGGACCAGGCTCAGTATGCACCACTCGTGTCAAAACCGGTGTCGGCTACCCACAACTGTCTGCCACGATCGAATGCGCTGACGCAGCCCATGGTGTTGGTGGTCAGATTATCTCTGACGGCGGTTGTACCTGTGCGGGCGACGTTTCCAAAGCCTTCGGCGGTGGTGCCGACTTTGTCATGATCGGCGGCATGTTTGCCGGTCACGACGAATCCGCTGGCGAAGAAGTGGAAGAAGACGGCAAGAAGTTCAAACTGTTCTACGGTATGAGTTCCGAGACCGCTATGGACAAGCACTCTGGCGGCGTTGCCAACTATCGCGCTTCTGAAGGTAAGACCGTTAAGGTGCCTTATCGAGGCCCCGTTGAAAACACTGTTCAGGACATCCTGGGTGGCGTTCGCTCTACTTGCACCTACGTGGGCGCCGCTACCCTGAAAGAACTGACCAAGCGAACCACCTTTATTCGCGTTCAGGAACAAGAAAACAGGGTCTTTAACTAGCAGCCTGTCGGACTTAAGCGTCCGTAGCGAGGATTGCAAGAAATTGAGG
>NZ_JAHHPQ010000252.1:0-1135 GCF_024606245.1 Endozoicomonas sp. SESOKO2 | reverse complement strand
CCTGAATCATGATCGGGTTCGCCCATAACCCAATGGTACCAATGACTGCCCTTTAAGTAGTTGCGCCAGTCGGTGGGAATACGCAAAACCGGGAGTAGTGTCAGGGTAAAATCCCCTTTGTTCTGAATTGGAAAGTAAGGGGGGCGTTTAAAGCTATCGTCGTCATCCTGACCAAGATAACCACCTCTGTATAGATCAGACTCTCGTTTTTCTTCTGGTAAAGGCAGTCCTGCAAACCCTGGCAGACTCACAACCTGGCCTGATTTTTTTTTCTTTTTCCGAACAGATGAATCGTTAAGCCTCTCATTAACTTCTACGGTTTCCGGGGTTGAAGCGATTTCTATAAACTTATCGGACTCCGGACCTATTGCTGACAGGCGGGTCGTTAGCCGGTAGTTTGCCTTTTCAGCTCCCCCCGCAGTAATTGAAGTAGCGGTAAAATCCGACGAAGCAGGTGTTGCCCGAGCCAGAGAAGCCCAGACAAGAAAAGTTAGCAGATAAATTTTCCATATATTAACCAGCAGCCGTTGGTTCAGAAAGTGATTTTTCATTTAAGGAAACCAACAATAACAGAGGTAGTTAGGGAGGAGGAAAGTGCGAGAGTATTTCTCAACAACTGGCTGAAAGTAGACAATAGTCAGATTAACGTCAAAGGTGGTTTTGGAGTAGAGACTGAGTAGCTGCTCATTTATTCATTGTGACTGCTCTCCTGCGAAGAACGCAGGAGCTTCTTGCTTCATAGGCTACTGCTGGTTCAAAACAACCAGACTTACAAAGAAGCCTCCACAGGCAGAACCAAACAGCCCTTAAGGTAGAGCCGTCCTGCGATCGTTACCCTCCTCTTTGGCCAGGGAGCGGTCAAAGTTCAACTCTGAAGATGTTTGCCAATGACCTGCAACCGAAATGGAATGTGAACCTGATTTTCAGGCAGCAGCTTCAGGGCGATGGGTGCAGGGTTAATGCTTTTTGTTTCGAACAGTAAGCCAGATGGCAACTGCAAACAGAGGCAACCCAAAGACCAGAGTCAGAATTAAATATTGTTGTCCTGTATCCATTACTCATCCTCCAGTCGGTAGGAGCCTGACCGAGAATAGCGCCCGTAGCGAGGATGGCAGAAAATTGAGGATGAAAATTC
>NZ_JAHHPQ010000251.1:0-2452 GCF_024606245.1 Endozoicomonas sp. SESOKO2 | reverse complement strand
GCCTGTGGGATGTGCAGAAGATTAAACCGTTCATCAGTAAAGATTCTGATGGCTGTTTCAGCGGCAAAACGTACACCATATAGAGAGCTTGCTAACAACCCGGGCAAAATTTCTGTAAAAATCTTACCCGCTTCAATAAAGATTTTTTCCTCCGGCTTTTTGGTCGATGCATATTGAATAACCGGCTTATCACTTGAGTCTGTTTGCGAGGCTTCGGATGACTGACTCTGGTAGGACTGGTAGCTGTCTAGCCGCATACCCACTAGTGATTCCAGATAACCGGCATAATGGAAGCCAATGATACGCGCTCTCATGAAATGATCATGAGCGCTAGTGAGAACTCTTTTGCGACCGGTTAATACTATCCGCTGACTGTCAGGACTTATTTCTGCATTCAGGAGTGTTAGTCCAGCCAGGCAATGAAACCAGCCTAACATCTGTAGTGATACAGGATCCGTTTTATTTTCATATTGGTCTATGTGTTGTTTTAATTTCAGATAGCCAACTTCCCGGGCATGCTCAATAGCAAGAATAAAAGCACTTTCGTTACCCTTTCTGAACTGTTTCATGCTGGAAATGTTAAAGACAGCAAAGTCGATGTCTTTTGGTGTTGAATGAATATCATTCTTCTCGACTGGCTTATACAATATATGACTTTCAAACCATTGGCGTAATTGTTTCCAATCTTTTGAATCACTCTGGAGTTTTTTTGCCTTTTCTGGATTTCCACCGATTTGTCTTATGTTATACTCGTGAATCAGCAAAAGGACGTTGTACCATTCTGATGCATCCTTGGTAACCAATTCAGGAAATAAGCTAATTAATTTTTCTAGAAATTGTAAGTCATGACCAAAATGATGGGTGGTCAAGCTGGCTTGGATATTGATGGGAAGGGCTTTAAGATGAGGGAAAAAAGGCTTTTCTTCTGGTGAACCATTCAGATGAAAAGCAAGTTTTATGATATCTGCGCATGCCCGTTTTTCAGGATGAATATCTTCAATGAGTTGAGCCAGTTTTTTTCTGAGAAATATGATGTTTAATGAGTTCGATGAAATATAGCCCTGCACAGAAAAGCGCATGATAATTGACGATAGAGACAGACTATTAAATTTAAGCAAGTCCATTCGACCAGTGGCAAAGTGCAGTACCAATCTTAATATTGCTTCCGTATGTGCTTCCTTTGACACTTCCGCTGCCATTACCGCAGCTGCTATCGATTCCGTTCGAGCTTCTAATGACGCGGTGGTCTCTCGTTTAGTTTCTATTTCCACTTTTATTTCTGCTATCGCTTCCGCTGCTTCCTTTGCAGCTGCCTCTGCAGCCTTTTTTGCCGCTATTTTTGCTGCCACTAACGCCATCTTTGACGTATTCATTTTCACCGCTGCTGTATGCTTTTCTGCTTCCACTTGCCCATTCACTGTTGCCGCTTTCAATGTCGCCGTTGCCGTTGCCGTTGCCGTTGCCGTTGCAGACGCTTCCGCCGCCGCTGCTTCAGCTGCCGCTACCACTGCCGCTACCGCTAGCACTTGTTCATGCTGTTCGTCTGACAGCTGTTGCTGATTTATAAATGTCTCGCCCATTCGGGTCAAAATATTATCAACTGCGACGTCAGAACCTTTAGTCGGAAGTTGCTCCAAAAACTCTCTGAGTAGACGTATGGAAGGTGTTACCGTACCTGGAATCTTACGTTGCGGTTTTTTCAGATAAGTGTCTGCATCAAAGGCCAGTTTCAGTTCGAAAGGCTTTGGAATCAGTAACAGCCATTTGAGTAATATTCCGGCCAGAACCGCTGAATTTGGCTCTAATTCCAATAAGATCTCAATAGACTGTGACACTCCAGACAATGCAGAGAGACAGGCTCTTACTTTTGCATCAGGCTCTCCCTCCATACCATATTCAAAAAACAGCATGAGCATCCTTGCGTAAGGTAAGCAGAAGTGTTGAGAAAGTAAAATAGCCTCCTTTATCTTTTTGGCATTGAACTTGACTTCCGGACTAAAGGACAACTCTATGGTTTTGTCATCATCTGACATTTTGGCCCTCATCATGGCCAGTGCTTTCAAAAAATAGTAGTAGCCTATTCCTAGCTCGTTTATTGAATTTTTATTGTTTTCTAAAGCCTTTTTGAATGCCGAGATCTTTTTTTCTGTCTGTTCTAAAAAAAAAACCGGGTTTTCCTGAATTAGTCTGACTTCCTGAATAATATTGTTATCCAGTTGAAATAAATGCTGGATATATATCCGTTCACTGAACGCTTCTTTTGATACCCTGATACCTGGCTTTAAGTATTTTGGCTGTCTTGTTACACTTACTGCTCTTTTTGCTTTCTCAGGAGTTGCATCTCTTCCAGAGGTGAGTTGCGCCGAAGTGGTTGAAGTAGAGGAAGCCAATACTGGCACCGGAACCTCTTTGATTTGAACAAAATTCCTTGAAAGCAGTAAAGACCGGGCAA
>NZ_JAHHPQ010000250.1:0-1939 GCF_024606245.1 Endozoicomonas sp. SESOKO2 | reverse complement strand
CAGCCAGCTTCAGTGCCGATTGTTGCCATGTGGTCACCGCCAGTGAGGATGGCACGGCGAAAATTACTGAAATAAGGGGTTCTCTGGTATCACCTGAACCGGCACAGTCTGGTGGTGATTGACGAAGCCCGGAACCTGATGCGGGGTACTCAGAGGGCCGCCGCTGAGTGACGCCATTCTGCGTGAGTCGAAAGGCAGAAACAGTGTTCGTTGCGCTTAGCAACATGTTATGAACTTTTATTCCAAAACCGGGTCTAACTCGGCACATCCATTTTGAATGTCGTTTCAAAATGAGGAGAAATACTCACGTTACAGGAAACAGAAATGACACCATGCACTCAGCAAATAAACGACAACTCCAATATTGTCGATTCAGCCCCGACATCACCCGGGCGATCTCAATCAGAGCCGCCAACCGTTATCGATATGGGTAGGGAGATCACTGCATCTTACCCGTGTGAATCGTTATTATTGAAGACACTGCCCAAAGAATTGAAGTATGAAGTCATTGCCCATTTAGATCTTCCAAATGTAGCCGTTTTAAAGCGAACATGCTCCGAGTTGTGCGATGTTATTGAAGAAGGTGATGTTCTGGCGAAGGCATGGTATGGCCGGTTTTCTTCAGCACACCGGGCTCAAATAAAGGCAGTCATCAGTACAAAAGACAACAACCAACTCAGCGACTGGTTAGGGCAGTTTACGAATGACGAGGCACTCATCAAGTCAGTAGTAGGACGCCGGGAGAGTGATGGATTTCCTGCTTTTTTCTTTTTCACCATCAGTCAACTGATGTCTGAATGTAAAGCATTTAAATTAGTTGAAGAAGGCGAAATTTCTCATGGCAGCGGGATTAAATCAGCCTCCTTCAGTGTCGATGGCCGTCATGTGGTGACCAAGACTGCTACCGAGGGTCGTAATACAGCGAAAATTTCTGGTCAGGACATCGGTGGGTCATGGGATGTAAAAACTAACATTTTGCACTCTGATGTTATCAACTCAGCCACCTTCAGCCTCGATGGCCATCATCTGGTCACCGCCAGTGATGATCGCACGGCGAAAATCTACGCTCATGAGGCTGATGGAACGTGGGAAGTAAAAGTGACCATTACTCATGGTTCCAGGGTCAATTCAGCCGAATTCAGTCCCGATGGCACTTTTTTGGTGACCGCCAGTGCTGATAGCTCAGCGAGAATTTATGGTCAGGAGGCCAATGGATTATGGCTACCAAAAGCCAGTATTTCCCATGAAGATTCGGTCTTTTCAGCCTCCTTCAGCGCTAATGGGCGCTATTTGATAACCAGGGGTAATGATGATAAGTCGAAAATCTATGGTCTGGAGGACGATGGATCATGGCTGGAGAAAAGCACTATTGCCCTTCCCCATGACTGTCATGTCGAATTAGCCTCCCTCAGTCCCGATGGTGCCCATGTGCTGACCGTAGGCCAGATGACTGTGGTCGGCGAAGTTTACCATTTCCCCTCTGTCTGCGATGACACGGTGAAAATCTACGGCCAGAAGGACGATGGATCCTGGGAAGTAAAGGCTGACATTCGCCATAATGAGCGGATTTGCTCAGCCACCTTCAGCCCCGACGGCAATCATGTGGTGACTGCCAGCGATGATGGTTCGGCGCAAATCTATAGTAAGAAGGCAGATGGATCATGGGAACGAAAAGCCAACATTCGCCATCAGAAATCGGTGAGATCAGCCACTTTTAGCCCCGATGGCCGCCATGTGGTAACTGCAAGTCACGATAAAACGGTGAAAATCTATGGTCAGAACGCCAAAGGAGTCTGGAAAGAAAAAGTCTCCATTGCTCATGATGGCGAGGTCAATTCAGCTGTTTTCAGTATTGATGGTCGTCATGTGGTAACCGCCTGTAAAGATAAAACAGCGAAAATCATCGGCCAGCAGATCGATGGATCATGGGTAGTGAAAG
>NZ_JAHHPQ010000028.1:0-1012 GCF_024606245.1 Endozoicomonas sp. SESOKO2 | reverse complement strand
AAAAGCCTGTTTTTCTCTTTTGTCATCTGTCGGGTTAACGCTTTGTGGTTCTGGTTCACTTAACGGCACACAGGCTTCAGCCGCCCCGGATTGAACGTTATCCAGGTATTGGGACAGTGATGCTTTAATCTCATCGGGGCATTCTGTACCTGATGCTTCGATTCTTTCCCTCAGTTTGCCAAGCAAGGATTTATGCAGTCTCTCTTTATGGTGGTCAAGAGATTTCCAGACGACAGGTTTGATGGCCATTCTTCTGTTGAGCAGGGTAGCCAAAACATGAATAGGCAAGGGATTGGAGGGGAGAGCTTCTTCAACATCGCCTCTTGCCTTCAGCCTTCTGTTAGCGGCCAGTCTGGCTTCGTGCCTCTGGAGGTATGCCGGGTCATCCTCTTTTAAACGCCTTTGCCAATCTTCTGCGGTCAGATAATAGTGTTCAGGTACATTGATGATTTTCAAAAAAATCCTGAGCTGTCGCTCTGACCAGTTGCTAATTTCAATTTTTTCATCCTGTATTTTTAGCTGCGGTATTGGAAAACGGTAGGTCATAATACCGAAAGGCAGCCCTTCAACTTCAAGCCGCTGTCCTCTGACAGTGAAGGACACTTCTTTAAGGTTCCGCATCAGCATAGAAATAAAACTCAGGGCCAGCCCTTCTCCTGATGGGATAAGCCCAGAGACAGGTATCTCAACGGTATTGTTGTCGGTAGCACGCATCCCCGACAGAAAGCGATCGGGGATATCGTTATCCCGGGGCAGAAGGCTATGGGTTTTGAGTAGCGCTTCAAAGAGTGTCTGGATGCCTTCTTTGGTAATGTCATGGGTTTTTAGCCCAAGGCAGGCTTCAAGCAGCCCTTTTAACCATTGGGAGGAATGCTCTTTGCTGAGTTTATGCAGGGCGCTCAACGAAGGAAACAGGTCGAATATAGCCCGGGCATGGCTGGCATCCATAAAAAGCAACTGATCATCCTTTGTTAAGGGTTGCAGGATTTCCAGGTAGAGCCTTTGCATATAG
>NZ_JAHHPQ010000249.1:0-1666 GCF_024606245.1 Endozoicomonas sp. SESOKO2 | reverse complement strand
TAGACCAATTTATTCCAGCCGCAGTAGGACGGCCTTAAGTCCGACAGGCTGCTAGTGATCACCTCCTTTCGACAATAATGTTTTTATAAAGTTCACCCGTCAGCCTGAAGAACGCATTAGAAGGAAAAACAACAAGCTGGCAAGATGATTTACACTGGTCAACCTTGTCTGAATCGATCAGGCCTGGTTCGCAGATCACCAGACGTATCCACGAACTTCGGGGTTTCTTTGTCTTGCTGCCTCGATAAAAGCCTTATCTATTCTAAGCCTGAAAGCAACAAAGATAAACGCACGAGGATTCTGTGCAATTAAGTTCAGCATGTACTCGCGATCATTCAATAATGTATTATTGGCATATCTTAAGGTATCAACATTGACAGCCATTAAGCTTTCAATAATGTTTTTATCACTTCGTATTCTTTCACTGGCATGGCACAAAGCTTTGGGATATTCTGCGACAGCGGCCTTGACTACATCTACATCATTCCTCAGCTCCTCACTCAAATATCGCAGTTCTGCAGGATGTTCTGAAATAGCGGGTAATACAAAAACTTTATCATTTCGAACCCGTTGGCTGGCATATTGCAGTCCATGTTTCAGCAGGCAATTCCTGACCTTTTCTTTATGATCGCCAAGCGGTTTACCCGGTGGCACATAAAACTCCAACCTGTAACAGTAAGATGGATTAATGACAAAGCATTGATTTTCCAAGTCATACACTTGCTCAACCAATCTGGTAGCACTAGTGGGATTTATTAGCAAAAAATGATGTAAGAGTTCCCTGCGGATGTCCTCAGAAATCTCATCACTCATTAATCTTTCACTCAGAAGTTCCCCCGGATTTTCCCTGAGTAACGTTGACTGCCGAGACAGACTTAGCAGCCGGGCACCATAGGCAAACTGTTGGTAGTATTTACTCAAAAACCGGCAGCAACCGGAAGTAATGTGCCAAACACTTCCATTTAGATGAGACTTTACAAAAAGACAATGTTGAAAGGCGAATCTCTCTGCTTCAGTCGCGACATTACGATTAATACGTTGTGCAAGGATGTTAAAGTCCCACTGCCCTCCTTCAAAAATGGGCCTGGAATTCAAATCAAGATCCAGATTATACATAGCACGTAACACAATGATCAGTTTTTCAAAGGCATGCTGCATGGTTTGACGTAATTTCATTCGGGGGCATTCAATGGTCATTTTACCCGCTACAGCGTTGCAACTCAGCTTCATGCTGCCAGCATTTTTATCCAGTCCGATCTCTTTCAATAATTGCGCCAGAAACCACATACGCCTGAACTTGCCGGATTTATCATAATCGGTTACATCAAAGTTGTCGGAGAATGTCAGTCGCAAGGTTCGTCCTTTACCCCCCTCTGCGTGTTCAAGCAGCTCAATAAGACCCACATGACACCCTAACTTCAGGTTAACAATCACGGCTTTATCCATACTGATGACTGTCCCGGAAAGCCCTAGCTCTTTCATAGATGCTTTATCGGAGAGCCTCAATAGCGGTGCCTGTTCACCCGGGGTCGTACAATCGACATAAGTAATGTTTTTTTCCGTAGATATCCTGCCCTGATCTGAAGCCAGAGTGACCGGTGCCAATGCCTCTACAAAGCGCTTATGCAGGGCAAAAATCAGCTCATGGACACTCCGCACCTGCTCA
>NZ_JAHHPQ010000248.1:0-20664 GCF_024606245.1 Endozoicomonas sp. SESOKO2 | reverse complement strand
CTTCCTGCCCGGATGATTCTGATGGCGGGTTGGGTTGTTGGTTGTGTCCAGAGCCGGGCATCATAGCGGTTATCACAAACGGGTGATCCTGACTCGCCTCCCGGAGTTCCATAGAGTTAAACGACGGTGAATCGATGTCCCAATAGCTTTTTAAAAGCGAACCGAAAGCGGCAACCACTTTTACAGATATCCCTGAATAAGGGTTGTAGTATAGTGGAGTGTCTTTGGTGTTAAGAACCAGTTCATAAGCAATCAGCAGATTCGTGGCGTAAAGCCATTGCCATGAAATCGACTCGATGATGATCGTTTTCATCACGTCACTGTCAGGTTCGGGTGATTTGCTGTCAATTGGCAAGTCAGGTTCTGAATAGCCGTTTGTGTTGGGAATGTGTGAAGATTTGTCTGGTAATGTTTGTCGGTCAAGCCATACAGAAAAGCTCTGGCCTGGAAAAACTGAACTCTGTTCAAGCTCGACAAGAAAACGTGCTGTAAAGGGTTCAGCCTGGCAAACAACAGACAACAATATGAGCAACCGCGGTGCCGCAAAGAGTGAGAGTTTAATAATTCTATCCTTGCATTCTGGTATACAGAGAGGAAGGATAGGCCACCTTATAACAAAGGATGTGAAAAGCGACGGGAATCCATACAATCCGGCGGCTGTGCCCGACCGCAGTGTATCCTCTCACTAATAGCTGGATAGACCTTATTCGATAAACTTCCGGGGTACACTCCCCCGCAGGCACTGACACACCCGGCTGCATTGCGTATAATCCGCCACAAAGCTTACTGATCATGAAAATTCAGCCTCTGGCTGGGATTTCATAGTTCGGGGCAGGCATTCTGGTCAATCACCGCGCCTCAACAATGACAGCGCCATAATGACTGTTTAGGGCAACATTTTTTGCTCCATGGCCTTACCCTGTGCACATAGCTTATTTTTAATAGCAGAAAGCACTCTCTGGTTAACACAAAAGGCTTAAGGTCCTGATAGATGGCTAAAGTAACCCTGAAAACCCTGGCCGAAATGAAACAATCCGGCGAGAAATTTACCAGCCTGACTGCCTATGACGCGACATTCGCCCATCTGGTCAGCACTCAAGGGGTTGAAGTCATTCTGGTAGGAGACTCCCTTGGAAACGTCATACAGGGTAATAGCAGTACGGTTCCCGTTACCGTCGACGACATGTGCTATCACACCCGCTGTGTAGTTCGGGCAGCCCACGATTCCATGATCATGGCAGACCTTCCTTTTGCTTCCTACGCTACCGAAGAGCAGGCAGTGATCAGTGCTGCCAAAATCATGCAGGCCGGTGCCGAAGTGGTGAAACTGGAAGGTGAAGGCTGGTTGCCTCCCATCGTGACCCGTCTCCGGCAACAAGGTATACCTGTCTGCGTTCATATGGGGCTGACCCCACAATTTGTTAATGTCTTTGGCGGCTACAAAGTACAGGGTCGGGAACAGGAAAGAGCCAACAGCATGATTCAGGCAGCCATCGAGCTTCAGGCTGCCGGTGCTGCCATGTTACTACTGGAGTGTGTGCCCAATGATCTGGCACGGGAAATCACTAACGCTGTGGAAATCCCGGTCATTGGCATTGGTGCCGGAGACGGAACCGATGGCCAGATTCTGGTTATACATGACATGCTCCACCTCACTCCGGGTCGCAAGCCCAAGTTTGTCAAAAACTACATGCGGGACAGCACCTCTCCACAGGAAGCTGTGGCCCGGTATGTTGCGGAGGTGAAAGACGGTACTTTCCCGGGGTCGGAACACAGTTTCAACTGAGTTTCTCTATTCAGTCAGGTTCCTGAATGATCTGGCTGAGTGATATGATCAACACTATCCTGAAACCGCCAAAAGCCAAAAATACTGGTTTTTTTAAGTCACTGACCGTCTGGTTACTCACAATGAAAACACTTCATACCATCGCTGAAATCCAGACTGAGATAGCAGCCTGCAGAGCTGAAGCGAAAACCGTCGGTTTCGTGCCAACCATGGGTAATCTGCATGGCGGTCATCTGACTTTGGTCGAAAAAGCCCAGGAACTCTGCGATGTGGTCGTTGTCAGCATTTATGTTAACCCACTGCAGTTTGGCCCAAATGAAGACTATGACTCTTATCCTCGTACTATGGAGCAGGATCAGCAGCTGCTGATCGAGCAGGGAGTAGACCTGCTCTACACCGCCCAGACGACAGAAATTTATCCTGAAGGCAGCGAACACCACACCCACGTCACTGTCGAAGAGCTTGATGGCATGCACTGTGGTAAGAGCCGTCCGGGCTTTTTCACTGGCATAGCGACTGTGGTCAGCAAACTGTTTAATATTGTTCGCCCCGATGTGGCTGTATTCGGGGAAAAAGACTTTCAGCAGCTGGCAATTATTCGCAAAATGGTCAAAGACTTGTGCATACCTGTTGAGATTGTTGGTGCACCTATTGCCCGCGAAGATACCGGACTGGCTATGAGTTCCCGTAACGGTTATCTGACGCAGAAAGAACGTGAAGAGATAGCTCCTACACTTTATCGCTGCCTGCAATCTGCCCGTGAGGCTATTCAGGCAGGTGAGCGTGATTATGATCTGCTGCGCCGTGACGCTTTTGCAACAATGGCCCAGGCTGGATTCAAGCCGGACTTTTTCAACATCAGCAGTACTGCCACTCTTCTGCCAGCGGGCCCTGAAGATCAGCAGCTAGTCATTCTTGCAGCCGGTTACCTGGGCAAAGCCCGACTGATTGATAACATTACTATCAATTTGTAATGACCCGAATACTGCCGACTGTTGTGCACAACCCCGGCAGTATTTACTCACCCTCCAGAGGTTGAATTGCATCATGACCCCTCTTAAACATCTTTCCTCATCTTCATCACTGGAAACCCTGAAACAAAAAATGGCAGGGACTCACCTGCGAGAACTGTTTTCGGCTGACAAGGATCGATTTGAACGCTACAGCCTGGAAGCAGCTGGCCTGTTTCTGGATTACTCCAAGAACCTGATTGACGATGACGTAATGTCTTCCCTGATGAAGATGGCTGAAGAGGCCAGACTGCCAGAAGCGATTCAGGCCATGTTTCGGGGTGAGAAAATCAATAACACCGAGAAGCGTGCCGTTCTGCACACAGCCCTGCGTAGCTTTGGCACAAACCCGGTTCTGGTAGACGGCGAAGATGTAATGCCCAAAATTCGTGATAGCCACGAGCGCATGAAAGGCATTACTGACTCAGTCCATTCCGGCGAGTGGCAAGGTTTTACCGGCAAATCCATCAAACACATTGTTAACATTGGTATTGGCGGCTCCTATCTGGGTTTGAAGACAGCCATCAATGCCCTGACGCCCTTCCACGTTGATGGGCTCGAACATCACTATGTAGCTAATATTGATCCGAACGAAATTTCCGAGGTTTTCTGCAAAATTGATCCGGAAACGACCCTGTTTATCGTGGCTTCAAAATCCTTTGGCACACTGGAAACTTTGCAGAATGCTCAGGCTGCCCGTGCCTGGATGTTGGCAAAAGGTTGTGCTGAGTCCGACATTCGCAAACACTTTGTGGCTATTTCTACCAACCTCAAAGCCATTGACGAGTTTGGTATCGCCCAGGAAAACACCTTGCCACTGTGGGACTGGGTCGGTGGCCGTTACTCTCTGTGGTCCACCATTGGACTCATGATCAGTCTGGTAGTGGGCTTTGAGAACTTCCGGAAACTGCTGAAAGGCGCCTGGGAGATGGATAAGCACTTTGCCCAAGCGCCTCTGGAAAAAAACATGCCGGTTATCCTGGGTATGCTGGGTGTCTGGTATCAGAACTACTTTGGCTCAGAGTCCCAGGCCGTCATTTCCTATGATTTCTTCCTGCGTGACCTCCCGGGCCATTTGCAGCAAATGGATATGGAAAGTAACGGCAAGCAGACCCGAAAGGACGGCAGCAAGGTCGATTACCAGACAGGTGCCGTTATCTGGGGTGGCACAGGCACCAACGACCAGCACGCCTATCACCAGCTGCTTCATCAGGGTACACGACTGATTCCTGTCGACTTCATTGCCCCGGCTACCAGCCATAATCCACTGGGAGAACAGCATCCTTGGCTATTCGCCAACGCTCTGGCCCAAAGTCAGGCCATGATGCAGGGTAAGCATCTGGATGAAGTCCGTGACGAGTTAACAAAGGCGGGCATGAGCAGTGCCGATGTTGATGTTCTGGCACCTCACAAGGTGATTCCCGGCAACCGTCCCAACAATATGATTGTGCCTGAGAAAATCACTCCGGAAGTCGTGGGTGCCCTGGTGGCACTCTATGAACAGAAAGTCTTTGTTCAGGGAACCCTCTGGCAGATCAACTCTTTTGATCAATGGGGCGTAGAACTGGGTAAGATTCTGGGCAACCGGGTTTATGACCGCCTGAAAGAGAGCGGTATGACTTCCGATCAGGACAGCTCCACCAATGGACTGGTTAATCGTTTTAAGCGTTTTAATGCCTGATTAACACTGATTGATATCCTCCCTGTCCTTAAGAGGCTGTCGCAAAAGGTTGGTTACTCTCCCGTCATTCCCGCCTTCGCGGGAATGACGACCTCAGAAGCGTGGGAACGAATTGTTGGAGTTTTGCGACACCCTCTCAAAGTACGGGGTTTTACGCTTATTCGATAACAGGAACCAGACTCTATTACCGGGAACAAAGAGTTATCGTAACTAACTAATCGGTTAGTGACATTTTAACGACAAATACTTAACTTAAGAAAAAACCAAAATTACAACTATTTGCAAAGCATGGAAGCGGTGAGTTGATTCTAATCTAATCAATCAATTTCAAACTAATGGAGAAAATACTATGGAACCTGTTAGACATTCAATCAACTCGATGAATTTTACATCGCAGCCATTAAATCTGTCGGGTACATCCTATGGGGTTACTTCACAGGCTTCTGATATTGTTAAAAAACTGATGGATAAAGTATCATTCGGAATCCTTGGCACTCAGGGCGTAAAGGACGACAAAAGCAAGGTAGTGTCTGCTACCAGCCTGGCTCCGGTTCTGGGTATGCTTCTGGCGTGTATGGATGATAAAGAGAGGAAAGCATTGGTTCTGGGAATCCCTGCAGATGCCTTGACGGATGAGCTGGAGATTGAAATCCATAAAAAACTCGGTGAATTCAGCGTAAAACACGCTTATGGTGAGCATCCGGATGAAGAACAGGCAATCTCTTGCGCTAACTTATTAGCTTTTGCCAATACCCTCAATAATGAGCAGCTTAATCAAATACTGTCTGAATGTTATCAAACCGAAAAGCTGGATTGTCAAGGCCATTGGCTGGCCGATGTCACAGATGCTTACGTCAATGAGAAAACCCGGGGAAAAATTAAATCGTTGTTTGGTGGTCTTTCTCAAGGAGAACGAGACAGAATTACAGCGGTTATAGCGAATGTGATGGAGTTCCGGGGTATCTGGGAGCACGAAATGCCTAAACACAGAACGGTCCCCGGCAGATTTCTTTGCGCAAATGGAAGCATTATTAAAAACGTCATTATGATGTGTTCAACTGAAATACTTCAATTTGTTCATAACAAAGATTTTGGTGCCATTGGCAAAAAATTCCGGTCTGCGAATGGTGAAGATCTTAAATTAGTCGCAATAACACCAGCTGATTCAGAAAATCCGACGGCGATCGACAAACTTGATTATGAAACAATTGACCATCTGATTGAAAGATTAAACTATCGTGAAGTGAAGCTGGATCTAAAGCTGCCCAAAATAAAAATGACGGATAGTTGTGATACCCACTTACTCGACAAAATTTCTCAGACATTTGGAACAGACATAATAAAGGCTGAAGATTTATCAAGATTAGGCAAACCGGGAGGTCAGCAGCTGGAAATACTTCAGAAGGTCTCTTTATCTGTTGATGAAGAAGGCGCTCATGGTACAGTTGCCACTGCCGCAACAAGAAGGCTAAGGGGCATGTCCAAAGGGTGTTACTTTCACTTTGACTGCCCTGGCTACATTGCTATTGTGGACAGACAAGGTAATCGCTTGCTTGAGATGATGATAAAGGATGGCAGCTTTTTTGAGTTTCAAGGTGAACCTTAAAGACAAAAACAGAAGGCCATTGAATGTCTTGCCATCCGGCAGGAGCTTGCTCTGGCGAGCAAGTCAACACTCCTCCCCGCACTGGATGTACAGGGTATCCAGTTGAGGAAAAAAATGAAATTCGAGAACGGATTTCAATTAAAACGAATTAAGGAGTTCTTTATGTATGGATATACCAAAGACTGGCATTGGTCACGTTGGAACGACTTACACCCTTACACAAGATAATAGTGATGGGGATTCTTCGGGCTCCGGTGTTGAGGCCGTTTATCCTCAGCCAAAATTGACAGCACAACAATATAACCAGGCATCTGCTACTTTCATCGCAGATCGCATTGTTAATACGTCTTCTGAGACAGATGACGCTAATCACAGGGGTTGTGAGAATAGTTCCAAAGTACAGAAAAGGCCACTAACTGATGACTCAGACATAGAATCTCAACGTTGCAAGGTGATTAAAAGTGCTGACACGATTATCTCTAAAGAACTCGCTCATAATCGCCATAAATATGCACGGCTTGCAAGGCAGTGGCTGAGTTATGACCCCATCTACCTCGACACTGAAACCACTGGCCTGAATAAGAACGCCGAAGTTGTAGAGATCAGCATAATTGACAGTTCCGGAAAGATACTACTGGACACCCTGGTAAAACCTGCAAAACCAATCCCCCGGGAAGCCATTGATATTCATGGCATCACTAATGAAATGGTAGAGAATGCCCCTGCATGGGCCGAAATCCATGACGACTTCCTTAAAGTTATAAAAGACAGAACACTGTTAATGTATAACGCTGACTACGACAAGAGAGTTATCCTGCAAAGCTCTGGCCTTGATCGTTTCGACTCTCAGTGCTCAAGGATAGGGTGCGTTATGAAACTTTTCGCTGCCTACTACGGCCAATGGAATCACTACCAGGAAGATTGGCAGTATCAGAAACTAACTGCAGCAGCAGACTATATGGGAGTGAAAGTTGAGGGGCAGGCTCATAGGGCCCTGGCAGACTGCCGTATGACACTAGGCATATTGAAAACCATGGCCGCAACCACTGAACCTGTTGACATCCCCCCGCGCTAAAGAGGGTGTCGCAAAACCTCGCAAAATCCGGTCATCTGAGATAAAGCATTTTTACCGGCCACCTCATGACAACAAGACGGCAAATTTCGCTCCAACAGCCCCTCCATGGTCTGAGTCGCTCGCAGTCCATACCAGCCTTTGAAAGGATAAGCAGACAGCTCAATAGAGATCGTGCATGGGGGGGCTCGGGCCTGGCGCCTGATTCCCAGTCATTCAAACGTAACATTTGTCGTGTAGTCTTTCCTGACACTCAAGGGAGAACTATGCACAGGAATACCCTTTTTCGTGCGACTCAATGGAGCTTCTTCGTTGCCTCATTGTTATCAGGCACATTACTTCTGCTACCCTTTTCTGTTTTGCAGACAGACCGAATCAATCTCAACCAGCTGAGCTGTCAGGTTGATGTATCTAAAGGTGACAAGACATTTCGCATTTATACCCCTTCAGATTGGCAAGCAGAAGCTATGGCGGCTTTATTCTGTGAATCGGTGTTAACGGGAAGCGACTACGCTCGGGTTGAATTATCTTGGAAGCCCAGGGAGCATCTTACGCCTGATGATCTCTTATCCCAACATTTTGATCTCCTATTCAGCCGACCTCGAGTACTCAATGGTCTGGCTCCGGACACGCAGTCTCTCTATCAAGAGACCTTAGTGCTGCCAGCCTACACCATCTATCTGTACGGCCACATACCCATTTATCAACTATCTTCAGCAACACTATATAAACGCAATATTGGATTACTGAACGATAAGCGAAGCCAGTCAGGTTTTCTCGTACCTGAAATCGAGCTCAAAAAACGCGGCGTTGTCCTTAATGATAGTGAAACAAAGTGGTTCAATCATCGAGCCGATCTGGTTGAAGCATTTGTCAAAAACCAAGTCGATTTTATTCCCGCTATCGGTATTGAGCCTGAACTGACCGACTGGCCACCTGAGCAGCGTTTTGAACTGAAAACCATTCCTTCTGCGGGAAGCTGGTACCTGTCCAGAGCATTGAGTCAAGCACTTAGATGTGAAGCCAGTCAATCTTTACTCGAGAGGCACCAACAGTCTCCTGTCATGGGTAATCTGCTAATCAAAACTACTATGGCAACGGATGCCTGCTCATAGCAGCACACTATTTACGACTATGAACACCTATCACGCCACGCCAAATCAATACCGCTCATGTGCACTGTCACTGGTCATCACCTGCCTGATATTCACATTGCTATGCCATGCTAACGAGCTAGCACTTAATTATGTCATACAGTCTGCTCTTGAAGAGTATTTACCCGACGCACTCAACGCCGCCCTGGTAAATAGTTACGATAAGGAGGAACTTTTAAAACGCAGTGCAATGACATTGAAAGCATGGATAGAGAGCGCAAATATAATATCGCTGGCCAATATCTCGATGTTCAGTGATATTGAGGTTTTAGAGATATCTCTAACTCCAAAATCCTCACCACAAGACTCAGATTTATCATTCTATTTAAATAAGCAGGCCTTTAGTCTGGATTGGCAGATTTCTGTCGTTCATTCTGAGATAGCCCTGTTGCTGATGGCAACGCTTAGTGCTCTTGCAGGGCTCGTTTTCTATCTCCAATTGCACCGAACAGGCAGACCGGCCCAGATAAAATCGGCAACCAATGCAGTACCAGAGAATAAACCTATTAGCTCGGAGCACGAAATAACAGCAGATAGTAGTGAGGTGAGTGGCGTGCTTACGAAAAACACTGAGCCGGCATCACCTCATGTTTCTTCTGTGACTAAAGCCGCGCTCAACCTTTCCAAACACACTGTCAGTATTGGTGACAATACTCTCGAAATGTCTAAGACCCCATTTTTCTATTACTACTGGTACGCCAAGCGTAGCCTGGATGGCCTGCCTGCTTATATCAATCCTTGTAGTACCAGACCCGATACAGATAAAGGACACGAGTTAGCACAGATCATGCGTTCTTACAGGGGGCATGCGCGAGCAATCAATGAACTAGAGCAACACGGTCTGAAAGCCAGAACGCTTGATCAAAACCGGAACAAAATTAAAGAAGAAATGAGGGCGCACTTTGGCGACTTGGCCCAAGCGTACTTGTTCGTAAAAAGCAGAGACCAAAAAACCGGGCGCTATCAACACGCACTCATGGATGATAATTTTTTAATAAAAACAATCAGTTAAATTTAAAGATATCTCTAAAAGCTTAGAAAGCTTGTTTTAACATAACCGTCATCAATCCCTTCTAGCTTGGTTATCAACTTTCAAGCACACAAAGGGATAAACTATGAACACCAGATTTGCTGCGTTGGCATTGGCCATCGGTTTAGGGGTTAGTGCCCAAGCAAACGCAATGAATATTCTTTTGACCAACGATGACAGCTGGTCGACAACCAATATTCAGACGCTACATGCTGCTCTCAAGGCGGCAGGTCATGACGTCATCATGTCGGCACCATGCACGGGGCAAAGTGGTAAAGGTGGTGCTGTCCACTTTATGAAGTCGGTCTCGGTTGATCGCACGCAAATCGATAAAGACCAGGTCTGTGTCGGTGACACAGACGCTAGCGTTGCATTTGAAGACTATGTCGAAGGTACGCCGGCCATGGCTGCGCTTTACGGTATTGATGTGTATGCTAACGAACGCTGGGGTAAACAGCCTGACCTCGTTATTTCCGGCCCCAATGAAGGCAACAATGTTGGCTTTTCAACCAACATGTCCGGCACCCTGGGGGCAACAAACGCAGCTATCGCACGTGGTATTCCTGCCATCGCCGTCAGCGCTTATGACGGTGAGGCAGACAAAGCGCCTCATGTTGCTAACATTGTCATAGAACTGCTTGATAAGCTGGTTCCCCAGACAAAAGATGGGGCACCAATACTGCCAAAATTCACGGGCCTCAATGTCAACATTCCTGAAGATCCTGCCAATCACCGCGGTTTCAAACATACCCAAGTAGGCTGGAATGCGGGCCACGACAACATGATCGTCAAGTTCACTGACGACTTGTCATCAAGTGACATGCTCATGGGTTATGTGGCAATCGAATTGATAGAAAATGATCCAAGCCTCACCATGGATGAAGCCATGTCCATCGCCAAAGAAATGTATAAGGACAAAGCAGGTATCAGCATGGATTCTGACGCTGAGTACGCTGATCAGTCTGAAAACAGTGAGGGCATTGCTGTCGGCCAGGGTTATGTCACCATCAGCGCTATTCAAGCCAATGTCCAAGGTTCTGTTGCCAAGTCTGAGTGGGTTCGCTACATGCTCAACGAATTGTTTTAAGGAGGCAGCATGAAAAAGCTTTTACTGCTAAGTGCTGCCGCCACCGTTCTGGCAGGCTGTAACGATGGCACGGACGACAACTCGACTATGAGTCAGAGCGACTTTGTGTCCGAATATCAAGGTCAATATGTGGGCAGCCAGCTGGTCGACCAGGAGCCGGTACATCTCGGGCTCACTGTAAACGAAGGTGCATTCTATCTCACTGTAACTGAAGCTGATGAGTCGTCTACCGTTTACACAGGTGACTATAACGAACAAACGAGTAGCCTGAGCTTCAATCAAGGTAATATTCAGTGTCAGCTCGGTGATGTATACCGTTGCGAGTTTGATGGAGACTCGTTTGAACTCAGAATGCACAGCCCGGATGACTGGATCGCAATTGAAAATGTGAGCGGCACATACAGTAATTCTGCTGGTGCCACCTTGACCATTGTTCAATCTGGAGAGCAGGTCTATTTTGAGCTGCCAGACTGCATGCAGTATGGACAAAAAATGGGACCCAATGAAATCAAATTCGACGCTGGCTTCTGCTTTAATCAAGACGAAATAGCGATGATCGAGCCAGAAACTCTTGAGGCGACTGGTGACACACTTAAGGTGACATCGACCAGTCCTTTGCTTGCGGGTTACTGGTTTAAAGGTTAGACGACATTTACCCGTCAACCACTTCAAAAAAAGCCGCCCATACAACCCTGTTTGGGCGGCTTTAATTTTCGATGGCTTTTTGACCCAACAAGGCAACGCTTTACTGCTGCGGCGGCAATAAAATCGCCTGCATCTTCAAAAGCCTGTCTTCAAGCGCTTGCTGATCCGGATCCGCTTCAGACAGTTTCTCTCTGAATACACCTACCAAATCAAGAAATGCCGTCCTGAGTACTTCATTCTGCTGGCTCAGGTCCTGATTCTCCTGCATGACAGCTGGCATGTCTCTTTCCAGGCGAAACTCCAGATCCTCCAACTTGCTCCTCAAGTGCCTCGCTTCTGTTCCAAGCTCAGCATTTCGACGCCCGGCTTTTTCAGCAAATTCACGGGCTTCGTCCAGCTCAGCCTGTGTATCAAGCTCAATCTGTGCCTTTGCTTTGGTCAGTTTCCTGACCTCTTCACGCCACTTTTTCTCCTCTTCTTCCCGGTCACTTGCCATATGTGCAAATTGCTCATTTTCGGCCTTAAGCTCTGTCAGTTGCTTCCTGATTTCTCCCACTTCCAAGGCGGCCTGACGGGCTCGCATTTTATGCTCTTTCTCATGATCTTGAGCCATTCTGAGTGCTTCCCTGAGCTCTGAGATTTGCTGTTCCAACTCATTCTTTTTCCTCATAAGATCCTGATATTCAAAGCGAGAGACACCTCGAGGACCATGAGCCTGAAGATCGGTCAAACTTGTTTCATCGATCGTAGAAACAAGCTGAGTTAAAGAATTGGGTTGATGTGTGGCGGTACTGAGACTGACATAGGCTCCTTCATCGTCAAACTCAACGCCTGACTCCCGGAAATCAAAACCAGGGCCAAGCCTTGGAGCCTGCCCGCTGTTTTCGGACAAAGCTTTCAACCTGTCAATTTCAGCCATGGCCTCAGCGTGTTGTTGCTGCAACAGCTCCAGTTGGCTTTTGGCAGCATTGTAGTCTAATTGAAACACTAATTTAGCCGCCTCTTCTTCATGAAACTTTTGCCGGGACTCGTCCAAATCCTGCCTGAGCTGTTCAAGCTGAGTCCTGCGTTCTCTCTCCGCCCGGGAAAGCTGAGCCTTTTGATCAGAGATCTCCTTGTGCTTAAGCTTTAGCTCCTGCTCAATGGTATCGGCTTTTGAGGCTTTCTCCCTCAGCATGGCTACCTCACTTCTCAGCTCAAGCCGCTCTTTCTCAATTTGCATTTTGGCCTTTTTCTTCTCATCCGTAAGTTGGCGGACCTCTTCAGAGAGCGTGTCTACCTGTTGTCCCAGACGAACAGACTCACTCTCAAACTTTTTATAGCTTGACTTGGCTTGAGCCGCTTCACTGATCGCTCTCTGTTCCGCTTCGGACACGTTGCTCAGTTTTGCTTTCACGGCAATAAGCTGCTGTGTCAGTTCACTCACTCTATCCTCAGACTGGCTATAGTCCTTCCTGAATCTTGCTTCGGATGACTGCAGCGCATCTTCAGCTTTCTTTTTGTGAAGCTTCAGTTCAGTGACCTGAGCGGTCAGCGACTCTATGTGCTGCCTCTGTGAACTCTGGTCTGACTGAGGCTGACTGGAAGCCAGTTTCATTTTTGTTTCTGCTGCCAACAGCTTCTTTGCCATAACCTCTAAGCTCTTGACTTGTTCGGCGAGTTCCTTGTCCGCTTTATGCTTATCTTCCATGTGTCTGCGCAATCCAGCTTGCAGCGTTTCAACCTGCCCTTCCAGAGTTGCCTTGGCGGTATTCCACTGCCTGGATTCAGTCACCCAGGCTCTCACTTCACCCTCTTTCTTCTGCAGCGCTTCCCTTGCGCTTTGCTCTGCCATAGCCGTCTTTTTCAACAGCGACCGGGTCTGTCGCAGATCAGTCTGAACCTGGTTGAGCTTCTCTTTGCTGGCTTTCAGTTCAGTTCCCGTGACTCTCAGTTGTTCAAGTTCTGTCTTCTGCTGATTCAACCAAACTTCCAGCGCTGAAATACGACCGTTAGAACCTTTTAGCCGGGTTTGGGTATCCTTTAACTGTTTTTCCAATTGAGTTTTTTGAGATTCAAGCTCGGTTAAACGCTCTTCACCCAGTCTGAGTGCCTGCTCCAGTCTTTGGCTTTTTTCAAAATACCCGGACGCTTTTTCACTCTTCTTTTTCATAGCAAGATCGAGAGACTTAAACTGGGTCGACAGCTCGCGGTAATGAGCTGTTTCTTTCTCGTACTCCGCCTTCTTCTCTTCCAGCTCCTTATAAAGCTGGATATTGGCATGACTGGCCTGGATTCTTTCATCAGAGACTTGACTGGCGAATTGGGCTCTAAGACGACGCACCTCAGTGTCAGAAGAAAGTTTGTCGGCCTGCAACTTGCCACTGCGCTTTCGCTCTCCATCCAGTTGGGATTGCAGCTGTTCAATCTGAGTTTTCAAGAGGTTCAAACCTTTTTCGGCGTTCTTTGTCTCATCCATGACTTTCGTCATTTCTGCACAGTGGCTTTTTAACTGCCCTTCAACAACCAATGCCCTTGCACGGGCCTGATCTCGCTCATCCCTGATTTTATTCAAATCTTCCGTCTGTTTTTTTGTCAGCGTTTCTAACTGATCGTTTTTATGCTGCAACGCTGTCAGAGTCTCCAGAACGTCTGGTGCTGATCTGAAGCTGGCTTCTGGACTTTGCAACTCTGTCTGCAATCGAATGTTTTCAGGTCCCGGTCCGGAAACTGGCCCCTCCGTCTTTTGCTGATCCCGTAACTGGGCAGTGAGCTGGTTTAGTTTGAAATTCAGTTGGTCAGCACGTTCGGCGTCTCTAGCTTTTTGATCATTGAGTTTATCAATGGCTTTCTGAAAGATACTTATATGACGGTGGGCTTTGGATAAATCTGCCTTTAAAGTACTGACTAATTTATCAACACCTCTCATTCTGTCCTGCTCAGTCAGCGCCTGAATCATTTGCTTTTCATTGTGTTCAGTCTGTCGTGTAAGCTCCTGAACTTTTCTATCCAGTTCATGAGCTTCCTCACCTTTAGCTTGAATCATTAAAGTCTTCTGACGCAACTCATTCTCAAGTGAGCGAACCTGGTCACTCAAAACCTTAAAGACAGCCCTTGGTAAGTTTGGATCACACGCTTGCGAATGCCGCTGATCTCTTCGCTGGATTTCAGCAAGGAAGGATTCATTTAACGTTCCGAATTCATCCAGAAGCTCATTAGCCATTACCTGTATCGCTTCCTGATCCTTAAGCTGACTTCTTAACGCCTGGTCATAGAAGGGAATATCCTTTCCTAATGAAACCTCAGTCTGCCTGACAGTCTCCAAAACTTCACAGAGCTGGGCATGCAGCTCGCAGATGCGCTGGTAATCCTTCTGAATACGCTCATCCATTTTCTCCAGTTCAGCCTGAACGTTAGCATCAATGGCCCCGGCAGGCGTGTTCCAAAAACTACCCAACCAGGATGAAGACGCCGCTACCGTCCGTGACTCCAGAGATTTACTGCCATTCAGAAAACGACTTCGCACAGGCTGCTCTGGCAACTCTGATACAATTATTTCTCTCAGCAATAGGCTAAACGTGCCTTTAAGAACACGACACCGTTTCAATGCATATTCCGCAGTATTGCCGGAATCGTTGCCGAGCCTCCCGTTGGTTGCCTGAACAATAGAACCTGGCAAAACCAGCGGTCTTCCTAAACTTTGGGGATCATTCATGGAACTACTCCTTTTAGAGGTTTTAGAGAATTCATAAATGATTTGACTCTGGGCATTAAGACTTGTTCCCCGGTAAGATCCTGAATAACTTTCTTGTTAGCTATCCTGACTAAATTTCTTCAGCCGTAGAGGAAATCCGCTACTCTCGCCGTAACATGATCGACAAACCCATTTCCTTCACCGACATTCATGGTCATCTGGACAGTAACATCCGTCCTCAGACCGTCCTGCTGCTGAGAGACAGATAAAGAAACCAACTTTCAGTTTGCTGATCCTTTTTCATAATCACAGTCCTGCTTTCTTGTTAGTTGCGCTTACATCAATGTCTTGAACTTTTATCCTGGAAGCAACTCAGAGTTACTCAAGTACATCAATGTTTTAAGCAACATACTTGTAATCAAGGATAAAACTAACTTAATGAAAGGAACTTAATATGAATAACTTAAATTCTCCCGCCGCTATCGGGCTTTCAAATCCAGCCATAATAGAACCTGTTCAGCCGCAGGGCGCACCAACAGGTGTCGGTTTCGGAAGGGTTGGCACTGAAGGTGACCAGAGTGAATTTTTGAGTCATCAAGGTATTGACCGTTTACAACAAGCAAGCTCCCATCAACAAGGTTACAGAGCCAATAACCGCCGTGTGGTGACCGTTAGCACCGATGGCAGCGCGAAAATCTATAACCGGCAAGCCGATGGATCATTAGCAAAAGAGGCCACTATCACCACTGCAGATCATGTCAACTCAGCCACATTAAGCGACGATGGTCTCCATCTGGTCACTGTCGGTGACAATCACATAGCGAGAATTCATGACTTGGAGTCCGACGGAACATGGGTAGTAAAAGCCATCATTTCCCATTGTGAGCCGATCACATCAGCAACTTTCAGTACCGATAGCCGCCATCTGGTGACCGTCAGTGACGATAACACGGCGAAAGTTTTTGGCCAGGAGACAGATGGATCATGGTCATTAAAAGCCCGCATTTGCCACGATGACAAGATCAGATCAGTCACCTTTAGCGCTGATAACAGGCATGTGCTGACCGCTAGTGACGATCACACGTCGAAAGTCTTCGGCGAGATGGCGGACGGATCGTGGTTAGAAAAAACCATTATTCACCATAATGGGCCGGTCAAATCCGTAGCTTTCATCGACGATGGCCGTCGCCTGGTGACCAGCAGTCAGGATGGAACGGCGCAAGTCACTAAACTGGATTGATTGCTAGTGTTTACCCACGGTGTGAGGTGGTCGTTCTTGACACCTCAACACTGATTTGGGGAGGCTTATGTCTCTGTCGTCTGGTTGCCAATTGAGACTGCTTTCAGCTCAGCCCTCAGGGTCTCAATCTCTCTTTGCATAGCCGCCCTGTCGGTATCCCACTGTCTGGATTGAGCGACAAAGGCACTCAATTCGTTCACTTTCTCTTGCAAAAGAGACTGACTCCGTTGCAGATCATTCTGAAGCTGAGAAAGTTTATTTTTGGGTATCAGGTCAACCCCCATTGCTGTGAGTTTCTGATACATATTTTTCAACTTTCTCAGCATAAGCGCTTTTTGACTTTCTACTTCAGATAATTGCTCTTGTGTGGCTTTAAGCATTTCGGCCTTCTGTAACAGGGCATGCTCAAGTTGCTCAGTCGGTCTGGATTGTTCCAATCGTTCTATCCGGGCTCTGAGATTGCGATCCCGATCATAATCTGATGAATGCAGGGCTGCTGAAACATGATTCCCCAGATTGTCAGCCAGTTTAGTCAGTTCAGCATTTTCTTCCTGGATTCTCCTTATGGTGTCTTGATAGCCACGATTAAGATCAGCATTTTCTTCCTGGATTATTCTTAAGGTGTCTTGATAGCCACGATTAGCTTCTATTAAATCCTTCTCCAGTCTGTCAGCCCGTTTGGATAGGACATATCTTTCTTCCTCGAGTTTTCTAACGTCTTTTCGGGCTGCAGTACAAGAACGGTCAACTTCTTCCAAGTCCTTTTTCAGCTTTTTAGCGTCATTGTGAAGACGATCTATTTCATATCCTTTATCTATTAAGCGAACATTAGCTGAGTTTAAATCCTTCTTCAGCTTTTGAACCCTTTCTGGAGTCTCATATTCTCCCTCCTGGATTTTACGCAGGGCATCATCACCCTCTTTTCTTTCTTCTCGGGCTTTTTTAAGTTCTTGCCGGGCTTCATCAAGTGCTTGCTGAAGAATTATTGTACGATCACGAAGCACTGTCTCAATTTTTCTATCGCCCGGTTTAAGAATTTTGCTACCGCTCTGTTCAGACTGTTGTGATAGCTTCTGGATTCTTTCACCCAGTTGTTCAACTTGCTTATTTTTACTCTCAAGCATTCTGGTTTTCTGAAGTAGCTCATTCTCAAGAGAACGTTGTTTTGCAGTCACAGCCTGGAAGAATTCACTACCCATTGCCGTTAATTTTCCCGAATTCTCATACTGCTTCTGTAATGCTTTTTCATAGAAGGGGATATCTTTGCCCAATGCCGTTTCAGTCTGCAAAGCCATTTCCAGAACGTTACCGAGCTGATTGTTGAGACTGCAGATGCGCTGGTAATCCATCTGAATACGTTGATCCATTCTCTCCAGTTCAGCCTGAACTTCAGCATCAATGGCCCCGGCAGGCTGTCGCGAATCGGTTCGCGTGTTCCTTAGACTACCCATCCAGGATGAAGACGCCATTACCGTGCGGGACTCCAGAGGTTTACCGCCATTCAGAAAACGGCAAGGCTTAGGGGGGGCAGGCAAATCTTCCACGACCGTGCCTGCCCGCATCTTGCTTAGTATTTCTGTAAGAGCACAGCATTGATGCAATGAATAGATCGCAGTACCGCCCGGATGCTTGTTTAACTCCTCAGTTGTCCCCTGAACATGTTGACTAATCAACCTGTCAGGTTCGGGTGGACGGCTTACCGTACTTGATGGAATGGCCATCGTAATACTCCTTTTACAACATTCAACAATTCATAAATCGTTTGACTATTAATGAACCTGATCCTGGGAAACTTCCATCGCCTCTGATTGGTTGTTCTGTAATAGCATGCTCAGTTTATCCATCAGATTTTCAATCTCTCTTTCCATAGCCGCCCTGGCGGTGTTCCACTGCCTCGATTGATTGACCCAGGCGATCACTTCATCTTCTTTCTCTTGCAAAAGAGAGCGGGTCTGTTGCAGGTCATTCTCAACCTGAGAGCGCATTCTTTTTTCAGCTTTGAGACTTTCTTGTGTGTAGGTCAACTGTCTCAGCAAAACATTGTTTTCAAGTTCCAGTTCAGACTGTTGCTCCTGATTGTCGTCAAGCGCTGTGGTTTTTGGATATAACTCATTCTCACGCTGGCTCGATCGTCTGGATTGTTGAACTTTTTCTTCCCACATTTTATTAAAGAGACTTAGATGAGCATCTGAACAACGACGAACTACTTCTAAATCCAACTCCAGACTTGCAACCCGTCTGGATAACAAATCGTTTTCTTTTTGCATTTCTTTTAAGTCAAGCTGCTGTTTATCTGAGGAACGACCAGCTTCTAATAACTTCTGATTCAGCTTCCTGAGTTCTATGTATTGTTCATAATTATCTTCCTTCAGCTTTTTAACCTTTCTGGATTGTTCATCATTTTGTTCTCGTATTTTTTTTAAGGTATTCTGATCGCGACGGGCTTGTACTAAATCCTGCGTCAATTTCTGAAACTCTTCGACGCTCACACTTTTTCCATCTTGGGTATTGCAAAGGTCAGCTTCAATCTTTTTTCTTTCTATTCGAGCTTCTTCAAGCTCTTTCTGCATCTTGGTTGAACGAAGTCTGGATACCTTCAGTTGGTCTTCTAATTGTGTGACTAATTTATTAGTTTGAAGGGTTCTGAATGGCTGGTCCGCTGCCTCAAACGCTCTATTTTTTCTATGGAGGGAAATATCGTTTTCTAATGAGTTTTCAACCTGCCGAGCAGCATTCAGTGATTCACCGAGCTGACTGTGAAGCTGGCAGAGATGATGGTAATAAGCCCTTCTTTGCTCATCCATATGTGCCAGTTCAGCCCAGACTCCATAACCATTGGCTGCGTTAATCCTGCGTAAAAAGGTTGGCATGTCCTCGGTACTATCCTCCAGGGATGGATAGGCTAACACCGTCCGACGGTCCAAACATTTAAAATCACTCAAAAGATGGCACGGCGAAGGGGGTTCAGGTAACTTTTCCACAGTGATCCCACTGCGCATCTTGCGTAATGGATCTATAAGAACTCTGCATTGATATAATGAATATTCCGCAACACTGCCGGAATGGCGGCCGGACCTATCATCTTTGACCCGAACACCCGGGTCAGTTACGTTTGCTGGGATTGCTGCGTTTGATGGATTTGCCATTATAATACTCCTTTTGCAACGTTAAAAAATTCACAACTATTTGACTATCAACGACCCCCATCCAATGCAGCTCCAGTCTCTGTCGTCTGTTCATCCATTGAGAGTGCTCTGAGTTTAGCCCTCAGGGTTTCAATCTCTCTTTCCATCGCCGCCCTGTCGGCATCCCATTGTCTGGATTGCTTCTCTTGTTCATCCCAGGCTTCGCCTTTGCTATCGTGATTAGCAGCCAAGCGACTTTGATAGGCTCCTACAAGTTTCTCCAGAGACTCAATCCGTTTGGATTGTTTCTCTTTTTCAGCACAGGTTTTTTTTCTGTATTCCAGCTCATTATCTGTGTAAAGTTGATACGCTGCTAAGCGTTCGTTCAGAGACTCAACCTCTTTGGATTCTTTAGCTTTTTCTTCCTTGATTTTATTGAGGTCTCGCTGCATCTCTGTTGCACGACAATCAGCTTCCCTCAAAAGCTTCTCTAAATGGATGACTTTTTCATCAACCAGCGCCTTTGCTTGCTGTTCGTCCTGTGCCCGAACCCTTTGCTGCTCGCTATGTTCAAGCTGTCGTGTAAGCTCCTGAATTTTTCTGTCCCGTTCAAGAACTTCCTGATTTTTGTCCTCAAGCATTTTGGTTTTCTGATTGAGATAATTAAACATTACCTGCAATTCTGGCTGATCCTTGTGCTGGTCTAATAGCGCATCCTGATAGAAGAGAATATCGTCATCCAATGCCAGTTCAGTGGTCATAGCAAAAGACACAATTTTATTGCACAGACTAAATTGCTCGCAGAAACGCTGGTAATCCTGCTGAATACGTCCATCCATTTTCTCCAGCTCAGCCCGGATTTCAGCCTCACTGGCCTCGCTAACCTTTCGCGAATGGGTTGACGAGCTCTGCCCGGATGAAGAAACTTCCACCGCCCGGGATTCCAGACGTTCCCCACCCTCCAGAAAAGAGCACTGCGCGGGACGCTCAGGGACCGTTGGCCATGTCATGCCTTTCGTAATCCCGATTAATGTATCTTTAAGAGCGCAGCATCGACGCAATGAATACATCGTAGTGCTGCCCCTATGACGGTTGGGCGTCTCAGATGTCACCTGAACATTAAGGTCAGTTCCTGGTGAAGTGCTTCCTGTACCTAGTGGATTTGCCATAGTAATACTCCATTTACAACATTTTATAATTCAGTAACCATTTGACTGTGACCGAGTATGACTTGTTCCCCTGTAAGAACCTGAATAACGCTTTTGTTAGCTGCTCTGACAAAATTTCTTTAGCAGATAGGGAAATCTGATACTCCCGCGAATGTTGAGTACACCATGTCGGATGTGCTCACCCGCCTGAGAAGTGACAACGAAAACCGTGAAGAGCTGGACACCCGGGTTCTGGCCCTGCTCGATGCTGAGCAGGATCAGGAAGAACTCTGCGTCAGCCGGTTGAATCGATTCCTGATTGCTGGAGCACGTGAATTGGCTTTTCAGCTGGCTGGCAGCCTGTCGGACTTAAGCGTCCGTAGCGAGGATTGCAAGAAATTGAGTTT
>NZ_JAHHPQ010000247.1:0-2568 GCF_024606245.1 Endozoicomonas sp. SESOKO2 | reverse complement strand
TGTTGGCCAGTTTTGCTCTGGGTTTTGCCGTCAGCATTGCCCAATATTTGCCAACCCTTCTTACAACAAACTATTTGGTTATGAAGACCCCGACGATCTGGCAGGCACGCCTCTGATTGATATGATCGCTTTCCGGGATCAGCCACTGTTTAAAAATCTGATCAAGCATTTCAAACCGGGAGATGAACAACCCACTGTCGAATGCCAGCTAGTGAATGTAGAAGGTCAAACGTTTCCAGCAACAGTCCTGCTATCCGATGCTGTGTTTGATGACGAGCCGTGCATCCAGGTCATAGTAAAAGGCAATGCTCCCACATCAACGGCAACGACGGTGGTTGATCGGGAAGAAAATTCTATTCTGGTTCCCCGGGAACGTTTTACCCCACTGCTCCCTGGTCACCGGGAACCGGAAACTCTGGCTTATCTGAGGCTCGATAACTATGACTCTATTCGAGAAAATACAGGCGTCGACGGAAGTATAGCGATTCAGGAAACAATGAGTCGTTTGTTGTATGAGCATTTACCCGACAGTACTGCCACTCACTATGGTGACGAGGTCTACCTGATCGATGTCCACGAAAAGAATGTTGCCGCTCTGGAGCTATTAAGGGCGGCTCTGGAAAATGAACTGATCCCTACAGGACAACAAACGCTCTTCACAACAGCCAGTATTGGCCTGGCTGAGATTGGTCAGGCTTGTGATGGACAAACCATGCTGGAGCGCGCCCGTTTAGCCTGTCATCTGACTGCCAGCAACGGAGGCAATAAGCTCGAGCTCTTCTCCCAGAGCGCGATTGATAACCAGAAAGCCTGCAATGGTGACACCGTTGCCATGATTCGTCAGGCTCTTGAAAACGACAGCTTTCGTTTGTTATTCCAGCCTGTGATCAGCGTAACCGGAGATGGCCCGAGTTATTATGAAGTTCTGCTGCGTCTTCTGGACCAAAAAGGCAAGGAAGTCCCTGCCGGTGAGTTTATCACTGCCGCGCAGGACAGTGACCTGATGCCATTTATTGACCGATGGGTTATCCGCCAGTCCGTGAAACTGCTATCGAGAAAGCTTAGAAACGGTGAAGACACTCGCCTGATGATTCACATCAGTCAGGCCAGCCTGAACGACGAAGAGTTCACTGAGCGTTTATCTCGCTTACTGGAAGCTGCCGATGTTCCCGGCCAAATGATTGTCCTGCAGATGGCCGAAAGACTGGTTCACCAACATCTTAATCAGGTTAAGACTTTCGCAGAACGCCTGGAGCCTTCTGGTTGTCAGTTTGCCATAACTCAGTTCTCTGGCGAGTCACCTTCCATGAAAATCATGGAACACCTGGATCTGATGTTTGTGAAGCTGGACTGTCTGTTCACGGAGCAACTTGAGCGAAATGAAGACGCACATCTCAAGAAAACCGCTAAACATCTCAAGAGCCTCAACAAAGTCATCATCATACCCGGGGTGGAGAATGCCCAGACACTCACCAGTATCTGGCAGCTGGGTGTTGATTATATCCAGGGTCATTATCTGCAACCCCCTCTTGAATCCATGACCTACGACTTCAGCAGCTAGCAGCCGTGAGCATCGGCAAATCCGGACAGTCGGTTCCTACTCACTCTGTTGACTCGAAGAATCTGAACCCACCGAACAGTGGTCAGGGTATTTCGAGTCATCCTGCAGGTTCCTGAGATACACTCACTGAGCGAATCGTTCAAAGCTTTATTATTTCACTGGCATCCGGAATATCAGCCGAAT
Organism: Endozoicomonas sp. SESOKO2; assembly: GCF_024606245.1. NCBI lineage: Bacteria > Pseudomonadati > Pseudomonadota > Gammaproteobacteria > Oceanospirillales > Endozoicomonadaceae > Endozoicomonas > Endozoicomonas sp. SESOKO2. Next base: position 824 of record NZ_JAHHPQ010000247.1, on the reverse strand, counting down.
CATGAGTGACCATAATGACCGGTATTGATAGCTCCGAAACCCGCTGAAAGACAAACTCCCTGAACTGCTGACGCAAAGCTTGATCAAGCTTCGAAAACGGCTCATCCAGTAACAGAACTTTCGGCTGCGAAAGCAGGGTTCTCATCAAACTGATCCTGGCCCGTTGTCCTCCCGACAGAGTCAGTGGATTATTCTTGTCAAAACCGGGAAGCTGACATTCATTCAAGGCCTGTTCAATTTTCTGTTTTCGTTGGCTCCGGCTATAGGAGGAAGGTATTCCGAAAGCCAGATTCTCACCGACTGAAAGATGGGGAAACAACAGATGATCCTGGGGTTGCAGTGCTATTCCTCGCTGATGGGAGGGTGTATGGGTTATGTTTTTATTATCAAGAATGATGGTTCCTGAAGACTGAAAGTTTCGGGCCAGAGTTCCGCAGAGAACATCAAGAATAGAAGACTTACCACAACCGCTAGGACCCATAAAAACCAGAACCTGACCCTCGCTGACAGTGAAACTCAGATCAGAGACCAGTGATTTTCCTGCAACTGACAAGCTGAGCTTTTTGACTTCCAGCTTCATACCCATCTCCTGACTGGCCGCCGGTTTCTGATCCTCCGGGAACTGAGCAGTAGCATCAGTCCATACATCAACACAGGCAACAGTATTTGTACCAGTGCGTATACCGCCATAACTTTTCTATTACCACCGGAAGCCAATGCCACCGTTTCCGTTGTGACGGTTGATATTCTGCCTGCCCCGGCAAACAACGTTGGCAAATATTGGGCAATGCTGACGGCAAAACCCAGAGCAAAACTGGCCAACA
>NZ_JAHHPQ010000246.1:0-1679 GCF_024606245.1 Endozoicomonas sp. SESOKO2 | reverse complement strand
CACTCCACTATGCTCCAACCCTTATTCAGGGATATCTGTAAAAGTGGTTGCCGTTTTCGGTTCGCTTTTAAAAAGCTATTGGAACCCCGATTCAGCGTCGTTTAACTTTGTGGAGCTCCGGGGGTCGAGTCAGGATCAACTGTTCGTGATCACCACTATGATGCCCGGCTCTGGAAACAAGCAACAACCCAACCCGCCATCAGAATCATCCGGGCAGGAAGCACTCCCTAAACCTACAGGCTTTTTCACTAGCCTTCTGTATTCTGATTCTGGCAGGGATAATGGAGTCCCTGGACGACACTCACATACGCTAGGTTTAAATTGTTTCGTCCATCCCTGTCATGGCGTTTGTCAATTCCGGCAGTCTTCCGATTCATCCGATACAACCTACCCTGCCGATCAGGCCATTTGCAGCTTGATAATATTCGGGGAGAATGGTCAGCTGCTGCAATGCGGGAAGACCTTCAAGAATGCAAAACCACTGTCGTGTCACAAAAGCAATTGTCACGCCAGGCAACAAACCTGTGACGTGCCCTTGATCTGGAAGGATGGCCAGCCGCGGCCATGCGGGAAGGTCTGCAAGGATACACATGCCCTGTCGAACCACAAAAGTGGATACCACACTGAACAACAAAGCTGTGACGTGACTGTGATCGGGGAGGATGGCCAGCCGAGGCCTTGCGGGAAGGTCAGCAAGAATGCTCACGCCCTGTCGGCTCATAAGAGGGGATACCATACCGAACAAAAAACCTGTGATGTGACCGTGATCGGTGAGGACGGCGAGCCGCAGCCATGCGGAAAGCTCTGCAACAATGCTAACGCCCTGTCGAGTCACAAAGTCGGATACCACACCGGACAAAAAACCTGTGACGTGACCGTGATCGGGGAAGATGGCCAGCCAAAGCCGTGCGGAAAGATCTGGAAGAATGCTCAAGCCTTTAAGGATCACAAAAGAAGAGACCACACCGGACAACAAACCTGTGATTTAATCGTGGAGGGGAAGGCTGGCCAGCAGAAACCGTGCGGAAAGGTCTGCAGGAATGCCAAAGCCCTGTCGAATCACAAAGTCGGATACCACACCGCGCAACAAACCTGCGACGTGACCGTGATCGGCGAGGGTGGTTGGCGGCCATGCGGTAGGGTCTTCAAGAATGCTAACAGCCTGTTGGCTCACAAAAGTTCATACCACACGGGGCAACAAACCTGTGACGTAACAGTGATCGGGGAGGAAGGCCAGCAACGGCCATGCGGAAAAGTCTGCAAGAATGCAAAAGTCCTGTCGAATCACAAAACTGGATACCACACCGGACAAAAAACCTGTGACGTGGCCGTGGTCGGGGAGGAAGGCCAGCAACAGTCATGCGGAAAGGTCTGCAAGAATGCAAAAGTCCTGTCGAATCACAAAAGAATGCATCGAAAACGCAAGCCTCCTGTTAATGATCAAGACGATGACCTCAGGCCTTAGTCTGACAACCGCTCTTTCACGAGGTTTTCTTGATCTATCCTTGCTCTGTACAAGCCAGAATGCAGGGATAGGATTATTAAATACTCACTCTTTTCGGCACTGCGGTTGCTGTTACTGACGTTGTCTGTCGTCTGTCAGGCCGAACCGTTGACAAAACTTTTTATTGTCGACACCAAAGACACTCCACTATGCTCCAACCCTTATTCAGGGATAT
>NZ_JAHHPQ010000245.1:0-1831 GCF_024606245.1 Endozoicomonas sp. SESOKO2 | reverse complement strand
AACTTGAATGGTATCACCATCATTAATGTAAGGCAGAATGTGGCTGGCAATACTCTGTTCCAGTTCGCTTGGCTGTGCCTGGGGCGCGAAGGGCAGTTCGTGGCTGCATTCAACCAGTTTGTCAACCTGATCCACATGGATAAAGTTACTTTCACCTTTAAGGTAAGGTACCTGATCGTTGACAACTACTATAACCTTTTCGGTACTTTCAACAACGCTGTCGCCTAACAGGGCACCAATATGACCCAGACTCATAAAGCCATTTTCATCAGGCCGGGAAACTTCCATCAGCAGAACATTTGGCTTCATGATGTTTTTCATAAAGCTCTGTGTCTGCGAAAAATGCACAGAATTAATCTTTATATTGCCATGAGGTCCCAGGAATTTTCTTTCCAGTGGCCCGGTAAACAAGCAGTTGTAATTAATGTGGCCTTTAAATTCTGCCTTGAGAAAATCAAAAGGAAACATTAATAGTGCGCCGTATAATTCAACGTCTTTTAATTCATCTTTACGATGGCAAAGCTGTTTGAGAACCGGAATGGCAATACCATTGGCACCACCAATCCAGACCCGGTCCCCGGATTGGATTTCATTGGCCGCATCGTCCAGGGGTGAACATTTACGATCGTAGGTAGATTGCCAGTTTTTGATATCAAATTGAGCAGTCACGGTGACTCCTTTTTTGTCTGCTAATAGTGACCCATTTGATGAATGCCCCGTAAACATTGGAAACGCAGGGTCTTGTTTGAAAACGATAGGGTCTTCACTCTACATCAATGGCCCACTAAAAACTTGACAGGGCGCGCCATGTACTTGTTTATTACCGACTGTGACTAAATGAGTTGATTTGAATCATATTTCGAACTGTTTCAAGACTAAACGCCCGAGGCTTGGGTATTTCGGTACTGCCTTGGTGACATGCCAGTCCAGCTTTTAAATGCCCTTGAAAAGCTGCTTAAATCGCCAAATCCTAACTCATAAGCGACAGTGGACAGCGGTGTGTCACTGGACTCAATCAGGGCAATGGCTTTTTCATGGCGTATTTTGTTAACCAGTTCCCGGTAACTCAGCCCCAGCTCTGTCAGTTTTCTCTGGAATGTACGACCGCTTATATTCATCAGGCCGGCCATTTTAGAAGTGGTCGGCGGAATAAGCGGGTTTAGTTCCAGCAGTGAGCGACTGACTCTTAAAACGAGGTTTTTTTGTTCAATCATTAGCAGTTTTTTCTGTACCAGTGATTCAGTTGCCTGAAGTAACTCCGGGTCACTGGTCCGCAAAGGCAGATCCAGCGCATCGACACTGAATTCTATTCGATACTGAGACATGGAGAATTTCAGAGTGCACTCCAACTTGTCCTTGAGTTTTTTATGGTATGTGGGTTGTTCAAATGGCAAGTGTATCGTTATTTCAGTTTCATGGTCCCAGCGTATTACCCTGGCAACCGCTGACACCAGGGCCATCATGCCGTGTTTGGTCAGGTTGACCTGTTTATCGACAGCGTCATTGTCAATTAATAATAATGACGCTGTCCCGGCTGCTTCATTGAAGATGATTCGCGTGGTTGTCGTGATCAGTGACTGATAAGTTTCCAGTTTTTCAATTCGTTGCCTGAGTGATGCAGAGCTCCATAAGACAATACCCAGTGACTTGAAATCAAGCGGTTGCAGTGAAAGCCCCAGATCGACAGGCAACAGGGGTTCATCCGTCTGCTCTACGGCCCAGTAAAGCAACTTGCGAGCGCCATCGACAGGGATTGGCCTGTCGCAGTATGATCCGCTTTCAAGAGGAATATTAAAATGCTCGGGAGGTAATGGACTGACCCCATGTTTCT
>NZ_JAHHPQ010000244.1:0-4208 GCF_024606245.1 Endozoicomonas sp. SESOKO2 | reverse complement strand
TTTTAATCCCAGGCAAGTTACTGATGGTAATCTGGGGCTCTTTGGCAAAGTGTCTCAGTTGTCTGGGGGTGCGCTTCTGTGCTGCATCTGGCATTTGCCGGGGGGCACTGAGGATTTGTTGCAGGTAACTCTGAATCTGCATAATGCGTGATTCATTATTGCCGATAGCAGAACCATCTTCTTCTAATACCGTGTAAGTGTCCAGGCTGAACTGATCGCTGGAAGTGATGATTCTTGCGTCCTGAATACTGATGTGCAGATAGTCGAGTCCGGCTACCGTCGCAGCAAACAGATTGGGGCGGTCAGGCGCATAAACAAAAATTTGTGAACCACTGTGTTCCCTGTCAGTGTCGGTTTCACGGGTCAGAACCAGGGGGGGTGTTCCCTCGTGAGCGAGAATTCCCCGGGTATGCCAGGCAATTTCATGGGGGTCATGACGGGAAAAATAGTCATCATCCAGAGTCTCCCAGAGTGACTGGATCGATTGGGTGTCCAGATTGTTGTCAGCCAGAAGTTCGAGAGTCTCCTGCTGAATGTCCTGCAGTCTTTCATCACTGTCAGGCATATTCTCTATGCCGTACTCCAGAACCTGCCGGGTCTGACTATACAGTTGTTGCAATAGAGAAGAGCGCCAGCCATTCCATAACTCAGGGTTGGTGGCATTAATGTCGGCAACAGTGAGCAGATAGAGATGATTCAGACTGTTCAAATTACCCACTTTACGGGCGAAATCCTGAATGACTTCAGGGTCTGACAGGTCTTTTTTCTGGGCAGTGGTCGACAGGGTGAGGTGCTCGCGTACCAGCCAGACAATGAGTTTGGTGTCTACACGACGCAGGCCGTGTCTTCGGCAGAATACTTCGGCGTCAACTGCGCCCAGCTGGGAGTGGTCACCTCCACGACCCTTGCCAATGTCGTGATAAAGTCCGGCAACATAGAGCAGTTCGGGTTTTTTTATGTCATGGATGATTCGAGAAGCAATAGGGTATCGTTGCTTGTTTTCTTCGTAACGAAAGCTGCGCAGATGCTTTATCAGTAATAGCGTATGAGCGTCGACTGTGTAGGTGTGGAACAGGTCGAATTGCATCTGTCCGATTATGCGGCCAAACTCTGGCAGGTAGCGGCCAAGGATCCCAAAACGGGCCATTCTTCTCAAGCTGATAGTCAATCCGTAGGGTGCCTGCAAAAGCTGAAGGAATAATTTTGCACATCTGGGATCTTTTCTAAACTGGCTGTCAACAGTGTGACGAATATCGCGCAGTAACCGGATGGTTTCAGCCCTTGGGCCAAGAATATCCGGGTCTCGGGTCATCAGGACAAACATTTCCAGAATAGCTGGCGGGTGATCAGCGAATACCCGGTCATGGGTGACTTCAATATACTGATTATGTATCTGGAATCGCTCATTGATCGGGGTTATCGTCTGCGGTTTGTCTGCATTCAGGATCTTGTCATCAAAATGTTGGAGGATCAGGTCTTTGAACTGGCCAACGATTAGAACCGTGCGGAAGTAGCTTTGCATGAATTGTTCAACCGCCAGTGAGCCCGGGTGGTCCTGGTAACCAAACTGTTCAGCCAGTGATCGCTGATGGTCAAACAGAAGTCTGTCTTCGCCCCGGCCTGTGAGTGTATGCAACGCCCAGCGTATTTTCCAAAGGAACGCCCGGCAGCGGATCAGTTGTTCGTATTCAGCTTCCGTCAGAAAATTCAGGGCCATAAGCTTGATGGGGTCCTGAGTACCAAAATGACGTCTTGCCGTCCAGCCCAGCATGTGCAGATCACGGATGCCGCCGGGTGAGCCTTTTATGTTAGGTTCCAGACTGTAGGCAGTGTCAGCGTACTTTTTATGCCGGGCTTTCTGTTCGTCAAATTTGGCCTGAAGGTACTGATTACTGGGCCACATGTGGTGGATGTCGATCTTCTCCTGAAGTTGTTTATTCAGGTTTTCAGGATCGGACAGGGGGCGAGCTTCCATGAGGTTGGTGATGATCGTCAGATCACTTCTGGCCTGTTCAGTGCATTCTCTTAAGGATCGGACGCTGGAACCTACTTTTAAGCCGATGTCCCACAAAGTCGTTAGAAAAGCTTCGATTTCAGACTGATGGATCTGGTACTCGTCACTCTCCAGAAGAATCAGAATGTCGATATCGGAACCGGGGTGAAGCTCGCCGCGGCCATAACCCCCAACAGCGAGCAGGCTGATGTGTTCAGAATCGTCCCAGGCAGACTGTTCCCACGCTGTGATAAGAATCTGGTCTATGAGCCAGGTGTGGCTGTAAACCAGCTGATCAATATTGACTTCTTTACTGAACCATTGGTTCAGCGTTTCCCTGCCAGACTGAATAGTGTTTTTGTAAAGAGGGATGGAGGGTTGGTTGCTCAGAGCGGCAACAAATGCGTCTTTATCAAACAGTTGGGCTTTAAACTGGTCGGGAATCTGTGGGCTTGCGTGATTCATAATAGGTCCTGGCACTCCGTCGCTAATAAAACCGGCCCGCACTCTTTATAGGTGAGATTTTATTGATAAGATGAGCGAGCCATTCAGGGATCAAAAGGGAAGCGTCTCTTCACTTCTGAGAGTCAGTATTTCGACGCCGTCAGCGGTAACAAGAATGGTGTGCTCCCACTGGGCAGAAGGGCGACGGTCCTTGGTGACCGCAGTCCATCCATCTCCCAGGAGTTTGGTAAACTTCTTACCAGCATTGATCATAGGTTCAATGGTGAATGTCATGCCTTCCTGCAGAACGCAGTCGTTATGATCGCCATAGCCGTCATAATGAAGGACTTGAGGGTCTTCGTGGAAGACTCTGCCGATACCGTGGCCGCAATACTCTTCAACTACTGAATAGTGATTGGCGTGAGCATGCCGGGCGATCACCCGACCAATATCACTTAACTTGACACCGGGCCTAACGATTTCAATGCCCTTGTAAAGACATTCCTGAGTGACTTTGACCAGTTTTTCAGCAAAAGGTTGCGAACTGCCTACCAGAAACATCTTGCTGGTGTCACCGTGATAACCGTCTTTGATGACAGTGATGTCGATGTTGAGCATGTCGCCATTTTTCAGGGTTTTCTTGTCGTTGGGGATGCCGTGACAGACAACGTGGTTAAGGGAGGTGCAAATCGATTTTGGAAAGCCGGGGCGGCCGGGAGCTGCACCATAGTTCAAGGGTGCCGGGATAGCCTGCTGTTCATTAACGATGTAGTCGTGACAGATACGATCAAGTTCACCAGTAGTAATGCCGGGTTTCACATGGGGAGTGATCATCTCCAGTACATCAGCAGCAAGCTTGCCGGCGACGCGCATTTTTTCAATATCTTCAGAGGTTTTGATCGTAACTTTCATTTCAAATGTTCTTTGTAGGGCGCGGGAAATACCGAGAGTGCTTTGCAGCGAGTGACCTTATGACGACAGAATAATAGGGTCGTTTTTCGCTCATGGCGGTTTACTTAAGCAGCTTTCCCGGGGCTTTACGGATTCACTTGCTGGAATTCTAACAGAAAAGAAGGGAGAGTTGGCTATCGTAAAGTAGAACCGGTTTCCATGGAGTTGATGAATCTTCCTTCTAAGAAGTCTTCTGGCTATGAATCAACATTCGATTGTGGTATAAAACTGCGTCCTCGTGTTCAGGGTTGCCTGACTGCGAGGTTTTTATTTATTTTGTAACCAGAACTCACATACACCGACACATGATTCAGGGTGCCCTGGCTATCAGCGAAAGCTGATCATTGGGTCGAACTCATGGGGTGTGTGGAGGCCTAACCCTGTAACAGGAGATTTCTCATGGCTCAAGTCACCATGCGTGACATGCTCAAGGCGGGTGTGCATTTTGGTCACCAGACTCGTTTCTGGAACCCAAAGATGAACAAATTCATCTTTGGTGCTCGCAACAAGATTCATATCATTAACCTTGAGCACACCATGCCTGCCTTCAATGAAGCGATGAGCTTCATTCGCAAGCTTGCCGAAGGTAAGAACAAGATTCTTTTTGTTGGTACCAAGCGCGCTGCCGGTAAAATCATCCGTGAAGAAGCTGCTCGTTGCGGTATGCCTTTTGTGGCGCATCGCTGGTTGGGTGGTATGCTGACCAACTATAAGACCATTCGTCAGTCGGTCCGTCGTCTGCGTGATCTGGAAGCCCAGGCTGAAGACGGTACTTTCGAAAAACTGACCAAGAAAGAAGCCCTGATGCGCCGTCGCGATC
>NZ_JAHHPQ010000243.1:0-1110 GCF_024606245.1 Endozoicomonas sp. SESOKO2 | reverse complement strand
CCGGTTCCCATAAGCCGTTTAATGACGCCAGCAATCCCGTTTTGGCCAGGTTGGCCTCATCCAGCACCAGGGTAACGAATTCTCCGTCTTTGTCGGACGGGGTATTGGCCCATGCCATCAGCATCCGGTTTTGCTGTTCCATCGAGCGATCGCCATCGGCGTGTTGTTGCCACTGCCAGCGTTTCATCAGGGTTTGTTCGCTGTCAGAAGGTCCAAGAGAAATGACCTCAGCCTGTCCTGAACCCTTCGCCATTTTGGATGAAAAGTAACTTTTTCCGGTGCCGGTTTCTCCCTCAAGGAATATAACGGGAGAGTTCGCAAGCCGGTCATGGAGTCGGGATAATCGACGGCTTTCACGATCCTTCTGACTTAACTGGCCGTGATAAAGATCCCGGGCCAGTAGTGACAGGGGCTTATCAGCGGAACCCTGCCATGCCAGTGATTCAGACAATCGATGTTCTATACGTTTAATGTCTTCTGCCTCAGAATGCGCTGTTCTGGGCATCTGAAAACAATCAGTGGCCAGAGTGTGAATGGCTTCAGATCGGGTCTGCCCTGACGACAAGGTTAACTGCCAGCCAGAAGCCAGTGCATCTTGTAAACGTTTGATCTGTTTTGATGGTCTGATGACTAACCGTTGACAGGTTTCTGCTGCTGCCGGATCGACTTCCAACGAATGCGCCATTGCCAGGCGATGTTGTTCAGGCGCATGGGCCACCATCATGGCACAGAAGCTGTCCAGAACTTCTTTTTCATCGCACTCTGAAAATGGTACATAAGACAGTTTTAATTGGCAGTCCTCAAATACTACCGGGTCAAAGGCTCTGGCCAGAGACCATAGGTTTTGCTTCACAAAAGCTCTATCCAGTCCCGGGGCACTGTTGATGATGGCATTTAACCGATCCGGGTCTACCGAGGCAGTACGCTGACCATCCGGTTTCTTATGGGCATCCGGCTTCTTACCAGCATCCGGCAGTAACTGCCAGCAAGCCACTTTCATAAAATCCCGCACTGCCGGATGCTGCCGGGTACCATGGGTGATGACGCTATCGATAGCCTTGCGCCAGTGGCGGGGTAAAAGTTGTGGGGACTGGTCAACCTGCTGTGCTC
>NZ_JAHHPQ010000242.1:0-2431 GCF_024606245.1 Endozoicomonas sp. SESOKO2 | reverse complement strand
CTCACAAAAGAAAAGATCACACCTCAGAGCGAACCTGCCCAGAGTGCCAGAAGACTCAGCCAAACGCGAAAGCCTTTTCGGTTCACAGAAGGCAACACCGAAAACGAAAGCTTGATGATGCAAAGCCAAGAGATTGATGTCTGCTTGTCACAGGCTCAGGAGGGAAAGGCACTGTAAACGTTTGGGCATGATCTGAAGTGCAATGTTCACGTCCATCTGTCTATCACCTGCCGCGGGTTAACCGATGATAAAAAGACATGGAAGGAAATCTTCTTCAGCAAACAGGTCTTAATGCCCATGTGGCAGTACGAAGTCATCAACCTGCTTCGACTGCGCCATTAAAGACTCGCCCTTGGCAGGCTGGTTTCACTGACCCCAAATTTGTGAACTTTCATTCCCAAACCGGTTCTAACCTTTCAATCAGTTTTAAATGTCCTTTCTAACTGAGGATCAATAACGACTTTGGAGCATTGAAGGAGCAGGCATGCACTCTACAAGCAGCAATTCCAGCATTGACAGTTTATTCTCGCCAAAACCTGAGCAACCCCGACCGGAGGAAACACCAACAGGTGTTATTGCAGGCAGGGACGTCACTGCATCTTACAAAAATAAATCTTTGTTACTCGATTTGCCCGACATACCAGAATCTATGATTATTCGCTATTTGGGTTTGCGGGAGATTACCCGATTAGCAAAGGTATGCAAATATCTTCGCGCTCTTGTTGAAAGTAACAGAGCTCTGGAAAGGGCATGGTATCGCCGGTTTCCTGCCCCACACCAATATCAACTGAAAACAATCTTTACGGCAAAAGATGATCAACAACTCAGTGATTGGTTGAGGCCATTTGCGAATACGGGCACTGTCAAGTCACTCGTAAAAAAACGAGATAACGCTTACTTCCCCGCACTGATCCTTTTCACCAAAAATAAACTGATGTCTCAATGTGAAGTATTGAACCTGGAGACAAAAACCGAAATTACCAATCATCACGGTATCCCCATAGCCACTTTAAGCGCCGATAGCCGCCACTTGGTGACCGTCGGTTTGAATAATGCAGTGAAAATCTGTGACCAGGAAACCGATGGAACATGGAAAGTAAAACCCACTATTAACCTGAATGGCCGTGTCTGTTCCGCCAGCTTCAGCTCCGATGGCCATCATTTGTTGATCGCCGGTGGAGATGACATGAACACTGCGAAAATCTATGGTCAGGAGGACGATGGATCATGGGCAGTAAAAGACACCATTACCCATGCTGGATTGGTTAAATCAGCCACCTTCAGCGCTGATGACCGCCATGTGTTGACCGCCAGTGATGATCGGGTGAGAATCTATGGCCAGACAGATGGATCATGGGAAGCAAAATACACTACCAGCCATCTTTCTCCGGTGATATCGGCCAGCTTCAGCGCTGATGGCCGTCGTGTTTTGAGCTTCAATAAAGACAGGACTTTCAGAGTCTGCGTTCAGACTGACGATGGATCATGGGAAGAAAAAACCACCATTAAATATAATCATGATCACTTGGTCAAGTATACCAGTTTAAGCTGCGATGGACGTCATTCGCTGATCTTAAACCTCAATAACTCTGCAAAAATCTATGGTGAGAGGGACGATGGATCATGGGAAGATAAAGCTACCATTACCCATGAGAAGATGATCCTCTCAAGCACCTTCAGCGACAACGGCCGTCACCTGGTAACCACTAGTGGAGATTGCAAGGCGAAAATTCTTAACTTGCAAGACGATGGTTCATGGAAAGAAGTAACCATAATTTCTCATCTTCATTCTATCTACTCAGCCGACTTCAGCCCCGATAGCCGCCATGTGGTGACTGCCAGTTTTGATGGAACAGCAAACATCTCTGGCCAGCAGGACAGTGGATTATGGTTAATAAAAGCCACTATTAAACACAAGGACATGATCACCTCGTTCAACTTCAGCGCCGATAGTCGCCATGTGGTGACTGCCAGTTATGATGGAACGGCAAACATCTATGGCCGGAATGGCGAGGGATCATGGGTAAAAAAAGCCACCATTGCCCACAAAGATTGCGTCCAATCAGCCACCTTCAGTGCCGATGGTTGTCTTGTGGTGACCGCCAGTGAAGACAAAACGGCGAAAATTTATGGTCTGGGAGACGATGGAACATGGGTAGAAAAAGCCACCATTCAACACAATGGTGCAATCACCTCAGCCACCTTCAGCGCCGATAGCCGGTACGTGTTGACCGTTAGTTATAACAAAGCAAGAATTACTGAACTTTGTGGGAAGAATGGAAAGATGGATGGTCGGATGAGCGCAAATCCACTAAAGACTGAGAACCATGAGAAGTACTCTTTACAACAATAATCGCACAAAGCATTTTCCCCGACCAGGGCGCTGTTTTTTCTTTGTTCCAATGACCTCAATGTTTTGAACTTTCATTCT
>NZ_JAHHPQ010000241.1:0-1824 GCF_024606245.1 Endozoicomonas sp. SESOKO2 | reverse complement strand
CCAGACGGCAAAAGTGCATGGCGGCATCGTGGTCATTTCGGAAATGAATCTGATCGACAGCCAGCACCTGGAAGGTGAGTTGAACGATATTCTGGCCGGTGACGCCCATCCGGGGTTCCATCTGTTTGCCACCATTAACCCACCCGAGTACAGCGGACGCAAACCGCTATCACCGGCACTGAAAGGGCGTTTCCGACATTTACCAGTACGGCAGTATAACCCGGCAGAGTTGCAGAGCATTGCTGAGAAAGTATTGCCAGAGACCCCGCAGGGGAAAGTCGTGGCTGAAAAGCTGACTCGGCTACATTGTCAATTGAGAGCATGCCTGCATCAGAAAAAACTGCCGTTTCAGCCCACCAGCCTTGATTTGCAGAATGTCGCCAAAGCGGTTCTCAGCAAGAACGATTTTACCGAAGACGGACTTCATCAATGCCTCAATCAGCACTACCGGCTTTATCTGATGGCAGCTGACCTATCGTTGGAGGAACTGCCAAAGTCACCGGCTCTGGCCATAGGTAAAGGATCACTTGATTCTGGACTTTGCGAATGGCTCAACCGAACGGTATCGGGTATCTGTCGTCCGTGGTTGATACGACAAAGTGATCGCAACAGTATTGATGAAAAAGGCCATGAAATTCGTATTAAGACTCAGCTGAGTACAGAAGCAGCCAAAACAGAAATCATCAGAATGGTGGCTCATGTAAAGTGGCAGGCAACCGGTCTTTCCCTGAAGCCGGATCAGTCGGACGATATTCTAACCAGAGCACTTTACCGATACTGGCAGCAACGCTGGTTTGATCATGAGTTTGGCTTGAAGGACGTAGACGCTGATAGTGTATTTCCACTGACGGAAGAGCAAAAACAAACGCTGAGACTACCGGCTTCCCTGCCTTATCTTCACGAGGCTGATCAGCGGATAGAGGCATGGAACAGCCATAAAGTTCAACCCTGTCCTGCGCTTTGGCATCAGATGATTGATTTGCCGAACCATTGGGCTGAGGCTCCTGAAAAATACAATCCGAAAGTCGACAAGAATCGGGCAGAGACACTGGACCGGGAAACGAACTATGAGGGCCTGGAGACGTCACTGGTTTACGAGTATAAAATTTTTGATACACAGGATCCTCCTCCCCATATGTATCGTTGCCAGGCAGAGGATATTCGTGTGTCTGCCAAGGGTGATATCACACTGATCAATATTAGTAGCCAGTACATTCATGGAGCCGAAATCCTCATACCAGACCCGTTACCAGGGCATAACCAGACTGTGACATTGACCAGTGATCAGACGCTGGCGATCTTTAACCAGTCATCAAAAAATGGTCAATTTGCATTACCCAGTCTGAAGCCTGACGACCATATTGTGGCCCTGCGCATAGATCCCGAGCTGGCATTTACCCTGGTCAGGGACCGATATACCGGACTTCACACGGTGTTCATTCCGGAGGCCAACGCCGAACAGAAAATTCAATTCACTTATATCGTAGAACCCAAACAACCGGATGGAAAAATACGTGTTCAAGAAGCCCGACCAGAACGAGCAACCTATCTTGACACCCATTGTTCAAAAGGTATGAAAACAGTCATAGAGAATCTTCTTGCGGCCATTGATGACCTGGATCCACCCGCAGAACAGATGCCCTTGTGGAAAATAAAAAATGCCAGAAGCACGACGCAACGAATTAAGGCGATAACGGCCTATTGCCAAGCTTTTTCCGGTAAGGCCCAACCAGAGAATAATGAAAATTTCTTTCAATTTCTCGTCACACAGCGGCAAGGTAGCTGCCGTCATCGTGTGCCTGTTTTTATTGCTTTTTGTCGTTA
>NZ_JAHHPQ010000240.1:0-1762 GCF_024606245.1 Endozoicomonas sp. SESOKO2 | reverse complement strand
ACCTGTTTGCCACCATCAACCCACCTGAGTACAGCGGACGCAAAGCGCTATCACCGGCACTGAAAGGGCGTTTCCGGCATTTGCCCATCCGGCAGTACAACCCGACAGAATTAGAGACCATTGCCGGGAAAGTGTTGCCAGAGTCCTCAGAAGGTGAATTCGTCGCTAAAAAGCTGACAGAAAAACATTGTCATTTAAGGGCTTATCTGCAGCGGAAAAACCTGCCTTTGCAGCCGACCAGCCTTGATTTACAGAATGTCGCCAGGGCCGTCTTCAGAGGGGGCGACTTTACCGAAAAAGCACTTCATCAATGCCTCAATCAGTACTATCGGCTTTACCTTATGGCCGCAAAAATATCGCTGGAGGCACTGCCTGAATCATCAACTTTTGTCGCGGGTAACAGTGCGATTGATTATGAACTTTACGAATGGTTCAACCAAACGGTATCAGGCATTGATCGTCCGTGGTTGATACGCGGCAGTTATTTCAACAGCATCGATGAAAAACGCCATGAAATTCGCATTAAGGCGGATCTGAATGGAGAGGAAGCCAAAACGGAAATTATCAAGAGAGTGGCTCAGGCCAGGTGGCAGGCATCGGGTCTTTCCCTGAAGCCGGACGAGTCGGACGATATTCTCACCCAGGCGCTTTACCGACACTGGCAGCGACGCTGGTTTGACTGTAATTTTGGCCAGACTGGCGTGGACGCTGGTAGCGTATTTTCCCTGACGGCAGAACAGGAACAAACGCTGAAATTACCTGCTTCCCAGCCTTATCTTCGGGAGGCTGATCAACGGATAAGTGCATGGGACTCCAAAGCGGTTCGATTGTGGCCTGCGTTCTGGCGTCAGATGAGTGGTCTGCAGAACAACCATCGGGTTGAGAGCTATGTTAAGAAAGTATTGGCTACTGACGGTAATAAAGCTCCTGAACAATACATTCCGGAATTCCACAGGGAACAGGATGAGAAACTGGATTGGAGAACGAACTATTCAAGTCAGGAGAGGCTAAATCTTGACGCTTATAAAATTTTTGATACCCAGAACTATACTCCCGATATGTATCGCTGCTGGGCAACAGATATTGATGTGTCTGATGAGGGGGATGTTATACGGATCGATCTGAATGATCAGCATATTCTGGGGGTCGAAACCCTTATACCATTGGGGTTGCCAGTGCAAGACCAAAAAGTAACATTAACCAGAGATCAAACACTGGCGACCCTTGAAACGTCATCGAAAAATGGTCAGTATGTTTTGCCCAGCCTGACGCCTGACGACTATATCGTGGCCCTGCGTATGGAACCCGATTTGGCATTTACCCTGGTCAGGGATCGATATACCGGGCTTCACACACTGACTATTCCAGAGGCTGTAGCCAACCAGATTATTCGTGTGACTTATGTCGTAGAACCGAGAGAGCCGGGCAAAAAAACATCTGCTAACGGAGCTTCACCAGAACGATCAAGACTTCTGGACGCTCGCTGTTCGAAAGGTATGAAAACAGTACTGGACAAACTGTTTAAGACCGTTGACCAGGTTGACCAGGTTGACCAACCCCTATCTGAAGAACAGATGCTTTTGCAGACAATAAAAAACGCTAAAGGCACGAATCAACGAATTGAGGCGATCACGGACTATTGCAAACAGTTTTCCGGTGAGAAACAACCAGAGCGCAATAAAAATTTCTTTGAATTCCTCGTAACAGAGCGGCAAGGTAGCTGCCGTCATCGTGTGCCTGTTTTTATTGCTTTTTGTCGTTA
>NZ_JAHHPQ010000239.1:0-1292 GCF_024606245.1 Endozoicomonas sp. SESOKO2 | reverse complement strand
GAAAAAATTCCGTGACGAAGGTCGTGACGTACTGCTGTTCATCGACAACATCTATCGTTACACCCTGGCGGGTACTGAAGTTTCTGCTCTGCTGGGTCGTATGCCCTCTGCGGTAGGTTACCAGCCAACTCTGGCGGAAGAGATGGGTGTCCTGCAGGAGCGTATTACTTCTACCAAGACCGGTTCCATCACCTCTATCCAGGCCGTATACGTACCAGCGGATGACTTGACTGACCCGTCTCCGGCGACCACCTTCTCGCACCTTGATGCGACAGTCGTTTTGAGTCGTGACATCGCCTCCAAGGGTATCTACCCTGCGATCGACCCTCTGGACTCTACTTCCCGTCAGCTGGATCCTCTGGTCATCGGTCAGGATCACTACGACGTAGCTCGTGGTGTACAGACTGTATTGCAGCGTTATAAAGAGCTGAAAGATATCATTGCGATTCTGGGTATGGATGAACTGTCTGAAACCGACAAACAGACCGTAACCCGTGCTCGTAAGATTGAGCGTTTCCTGTCTCAGCCGTTCTTTGTCGCGGAAGTTTTCACCGGCGCGCCTGGTAAGTACGTTTCCCTAAAAGACACCATCAGTGCCTTCAAGGGGATTCTGGCTGGTGAATACGATCACCTGCCTGAACAGGCATTCTATATGGTCGGTGGAATCGACGAAGCGATCGAGAAAGCCAAGTCCATGTAATGTCCGGGGCGCTCTGTTTTTCATGAGCGTCACCCCGCACCGGAAATGGCTCCTGCATTTCCGGTTTAACGTTCATTCGTGAACATAAGAGGAGGTGACACAAATGGCGATCACGGTTCACTGTGACATCGTTAGCGCCGAGGAGGAGATCTTCTCCGGACTGGTAGAGATGGTTATTGCTACCGGTTCTCTGGGTGATTTGGGTATTGCCCCCGGACACGCGCCTCTGCTGACTGATCTGAACCCGGGACCAATCCGCCTGATCACTCAGGGTGGTGAAGAAGAAGTGTTCTACATCTCAGGTGGATTTCTGGAAGTGCAGCCTAATCAGGTTAAGGTTCTGGCTGACACGGCCCTGCGTGCAGACGATATGGATGAGCTTGCTGCTGAAGAAGCCAAGAAACTGGCTGAACAGGAGCTGACTAATCAGAGCGGAGAGTTTGATTACTCCCGTGCGGCAACCCAGTTGGCTGAAGCTGCTGCCCAGCTCCGTACTCTGCAGGCCATTCGCAAGAAGCTTGGTAAATAAGCAACTTGCGTCTTATAAAAAAAACCCGGTTGATTCCGGGTTTTTTTTGCCTGAAAAAATGAA
>NZ_JAHHPQ010000238.1:0-1425 GCF_024606245.1 Endozoicomonas sp. SESOKO2 | reverse complement strand
AGAGATAGCAAATGCAACAAACCCCGCCATAGCAGCGGGGTTTTCTTTCTGGGAGCGCTTTAGTGATCACTCCCTAAAATGCAAAGCCAACTCCTTCTCAGCCTTCCCACCCTCGACAGTCCGAGCCAGATCCACCGCGCCCTGCAACTCCCCCCAGATCGCAGACACATACCTCGCCTGATGAACAGCATCGCTCAACGCATCATGCTTAACCCCATCGAAAAAAAAGTCCCGCTTGGGATCAATGCCCAGGATCGTCCGGCCCAGCTCAACGATGGTTCTCACGTCCCGATGATTCCAAAAGGCCCAGGGCGCTTTCAGACCACAGACATCAAAGGCATTTTCCAGAATCACATTATCGAACGAGGCACCATTGCCCCAGAGCTGGACAGAGCGCCTGAGTCTCTCCGGGATGAAGTCAAGAAATTCCTGTAACACTTCTGGTAATGGATAGCCGGAACGCTGGAAGATAGCCCGTGCATCATCGTCCTGCTTCAACCACCACTCAACGGTGGAAACGTCCATCTTTAAGCCTTCATCCACTGAAGACTGCAAAGTGACATTTCGAGAGAAGGTCTCCCCGATCTGACCTGTTACCGGGTCAAAGAAACAAGCCCCGATGCCAATAATGGCAGCCTGACTGCCGTTGCCCATGGTTTCCAGATCGACCATTAGATGTTTCATTCTTATTCTCCATTCACAATAAAGGACTTACCACTCGCCGCAATCAGTCCCATCTGTTCCATTTGTTTGATGATGTGTTTCGCCTTCGGGTACCCAACCTTCAGGCTGTCTTTAACAAACCGCACGGAGATCATTTCTCCGGGAGTCTGTTCTCTTATCAGCTGCCTGGCTTCCTCCAGTTTGCTGAGTTCTGTTTCTTCTGGCTCTTGCTCTTGCGTTTCTGAATCTTGTTCCTGTTCCTCCTGCGTTTCCGTTCTCGGTTCCCGGTGTTCCCGTTCCTGTTCTCGGTGTTCCTGTTCCTGTTCTCGGTGTTCCCGTTCCTGTTCTCGGTGTTCCCGTTCCTGTTCTCGGTGTTCCTGTTCCCGTTCCTGCCTGCGCTCCAGAGCAATCAGACAACTGGCCAAAACCGCGCCGCCATCCAGAAGCAAAGCAAAGATCAGGAACGCAAAGCGCCGGGCCTGTTCACTGTCTACTCCATAGAGTTCTGCGGTTCTGGCAAAAGGAGAGTCACTGGTCAGGACCGAACGTTCCTGATTCTGTTCCTCGATCTTGTCCAGTGTTTCCAGAGCACGATTCCTATAGCCGCTATCAATATCTTTCCGGGCTGCTTCGGTTCTCAACTCAATAACAGAAGTAATGGATGTATAACGCTGAGAGTCTTTCCGGTAGCTCTGTTCCCCGTGTTCCAGAAACGCCACTGCTGCCAGAGTGGAGACCGTGAACACCACCAGGCCATAAAGC
>NZ_JAHHPQ010000027.1:0-1470 GCF_024606245.1 Endozoicomonas sp. SESOKO2 | reverse complement strand
CTGTCTGAGACGTAAGGTGGGAGGCAGAAAGTCGTGACAGCCCACAGAAATCGCCGCTTCTATCAGCTGAGCGATGGAGTGTACTTCAAACTTTTTTTTCAGATGCTCAATGTGGGACCGGATGGTATTTTCAGACAGTGACAGAATACCTGCAATCTGCTTAATCTGTTGATTACAAATCAGGAAAAACAGCACCTCTGACTCTCTGGGGCTCAGACTGGGCATGACGCCTATGCGGAATGTCGACTGACCTTTGGCTCGACCATCCAGTTTCATCAGGCAGCGTATATTCAAAGCAGCCTTCATCCAAGACTGTGTCACCGAATGACCATGACTAAGCACCCCGTCTATCTGGTGCAGATGGTTGTAGTGAGGTTTTTTCCTGGAAATGTAGGCAAACCAGCCATTTCCTCCCGGATGCACATTCAGGACAGTAATCTCTTTTTTCTCGCTGACACAAATGTTGTTCTGCGCCACAATCTGGTCAGAACAGCAAGAGAATATAGGTGCCGGAATCTCCGAAAACCGTTTACCACATACTTTGTAGCGCAGGGGAATACCATACAACCAGAGAGAGTGCTCATTGAGATAGAACGCTCTGTCGTGACAGTCATGAACCCCCCAGGCCTGCAAGTGGTCGTGTTCCATAAAATGCATGAAGTCACTGGAGAGCTCTGGAGCAGAAGATACGTTATCGATAGAGATCATTTTTGTTATCACAATCATTATGACTCAAGACACCAAGTTTGCTCCTGACCACCGTGGCCCAACATAACGAATTACAATCCGGACAGCACTCTGAAGCACTCCCCGGAAGCCAGCTCAAAGCAACATGAGTCCCAATCCATTCAGTTGTAATTCAGGGCAAACCCAACCTAAGAATGAACAAGGATAGACCAATATCGACCATACCTGTGCGAACGATCATACTTTTAAAATTAAACATGAGTACCATTCAATAAACTCCATGTAAATCTGCAAGTGTTTTGATTGGACAGGTAAAAATGTGATGTCTAAGCTTCCCGCTACTCAGGCGGACTCTCAAGTAATCCGTTAAATGCGGGGATTACCCTTTTCTTTTGGTATTTATTTTACAGGTGGTTCATAGTTTCATGGAAATACTTTCAAGCCTGCTTCTGGCCTTGATTCTCCCTTTTTGTTCTTCTCTATGGGCTGTGAATAATGAGATCAGTGCAGATGACCTTTTGCCATACGATCCTCAGGAGGGTGGTGCTATCTCTGAAAGAGACAGAAGAGAGGCTCGAAGAGGCGGAGGCTCCTCAGGTGGCGGAAAAAGTAGCAGTTCCAAAGGAGGCGGTTACAAAGGTGGTGGTTACAAAGGTGGCGGCTCAAAAGGAAGTGGTCACAAGGTGACGAGCTACATAAAATCGTCAGCATCAAAAGCCAGAGTTAAAATTGCAAAATTCATGAAAGGTTATTCGATGACCACCTCTAAAAAAATATCTGTCT
>NZ_JAHHPQ010000237.1:0-14894 GCF_024606245.1 Endozoicomonas sp. SESOKO2 | reverse complement strand
CAGACCAATTTGCTGCCGCCGCAGTAGGGCAGTCTATTCTCGGTCAGCCTCCTAGGAGCACACCCATGGGAGCATGGGCCGAGAGCTACGGTTCAGGTGTTTTTAGACCATCACAGGGCTGTCCCATCCACCGACAGCCGTCAGAGAAAGGTAGAAACATGGCTGTTGATAAACAGGCACTCAGCGCTCTGGAACAGAGCAACGCATTTACCGGCCGTCACATTGGCCCGGATCAGGCTCAGCAACAGGCAATGCTGTCCGAACTGAAACTGGAGTCACTGTCTGATCTGATTGAACAGACCGTTCCCAAAGCTATTCGCCCAAACGTTACCTCTGGAGAGAGCCCTCTGGCTGTAGCAGCGGGCAAAACAGAAGTTCAGGCGCTGGAATACCTGCGTGCACTAGCCGACCAGAACAAGGTGAACAAGTCCTACATCGGTATGGGTTACTACAACACCCACATTCCAAACGTTATCCTCAGAAACGTTCTGGAAAACCCCGGCTGGTACACCGCCTACACCCCTTATCAACCCGAAATCTCCCAGGGCCGTCTGGAAGCTCTGCTGAATTTCCAGCAAATGGTTATGGACCTGACCGGCATGGAAGTCGCCAACGCTTCCCTGCTGGACGAAGCCACCGCTGCTGCTGAAGCCATGGCGCTTTGCTTCAGATCAAGCCGTAGCAAGAATCCGATATTCTTTGTTGCTGACGACGTTCACCCACAAACCATCGACGTCATCAAAACCCGTGCTGAGCACATGGGTATCCGGGTAGAAGTCGGCAATCCCGTTACTGATCTGGAAAAACACGACATCTTCGGTGTACAGCTGCAATACCCTGGCACTTACGGACAGATTACCGATGTTGCCAGCATCGTCGCCAAAGCCAAAGAGCAAAAAGCCATGGTGTCTGTCGCCACTGACCTGATGGCTCTGATGCTGCTGAAATCACCCGGCGAACTGGGGGCTGACATTGCCCTGGGCAGCAGCCAGCGGTTTGGTGTTCCCATGGGCTTTGGTGGTCCTCACGCTGCTTTCTTCGCTGCCAGTGAAAAACTGAAGCGCTCCATTCCGGGTCGCATTATCGGTGTCTCCATCGACCGCCGTGGCAACCAGGCTTATCGCATGGCGATGCAGACCCGTGAGCAGCATATCCGTCGTGAAAAAGCGACGTCCAACATCTGTACTGCCCAGGCTCTGCTGGCCAACATTGCTGCGTTCTATGCCGTTTACCACGGGCCACAGGGTCTAAAAACCATTGCCGAGCGCATCCACCGTCTGACCACTATTCTGCACAAAGGCCTGACGACTCTGGGTGTTCAGTGCAACAACACCTTCTTTGATACTCTGACCCTGAAAGTAGGCAGTCAGCAAGAAGCGATCTATAACCGTGCCCTTGAAGCCGGTTGCAACCTGCGTCGCATCAGCTTCGATCAACTGGGTATCAGCATTGATGAGACCACAACAGCGGAAGACATCACGCAGCTGTTCAATGTCATTCTGGGACAGGGTCAGGATCTGGATATCCAGACCATCGACAGTCAGATTGCAGTGTCCGGCCTCAAAGACGAACATCGTCGTACTGATGCCGTCCTGACTCACCCGACCTTCAACAGCTATCATTCCGAAACCGATATGATGCGCTACCTGAAGCGTCTGGAGAACAAGGATTACTCCCTGACCCACGGCATGATTCCTCTGGGCTCCTGCACCATGAAACTGAATGCCGCCGCTGAAATGATTCCGGTGTCCTGGCCTGAATTTGCCAACATCCACCCGTTTGCGCCCAGAGATCAGGTCAAGGGTTATATGACCATGATCAACGAACTGGAAGCGGCACTGGAAGAAATCACCGGTTACGACAAAATCTCCATGCAGCCCAATTCCGGAGCCCAGGGAGAATACGCCGGTCTGCTGGCCATTCGTAACTATCAGGAAGCCAATGACCAGGCACACAGAAATATCTGCCTGATCCCCTCTTCTGCTCACGGCACCAACCCGGCTTCTGCCGCTATGGTCGGCATGAAAGTGGTCGTCGTTGACTGTGACGAGAATGGTAACGTGGATGTTGCCGATCTTCAGGCCAAAGCAGAACAGCACAGTGATAACCTGTCCTGCCTGATGGTCACCTACCCTTCCACCCACGGTGTTTATGAAGAAGAGATTCGCAATATCTGCGACATCGTCCACGAACACGGGGGTCAGGTCTACATGGATGGTGCCAACATGAATGCCCTGGTTGGTATTGCCAAACCCGGCAAGTTCGGCTCCGACGTTTCGCATCTGAACCTGCATAAAACCTTCGCCATTCCTCACGGTGGCGGCGGTCCCGGCATGGGCCCCATTGGTGTCAGAAGCCACCTGGCGCCTTACCTGCCAAACCACTGCGTCAGCCCGATTGAAGGTGATAACGAAGGCATGGGGGCAGTATCAGCAGCGCCATTTGGCAGCGCCTCCATCCTGCCCATCAGTTATCTGTACATTGTCATGTTGGGACAGCAGGGCCTGCAGCAATCCAGTGAAGTCGCCATTCTCAACGCCAACTACATGGCTGACAAGCTGGCTGCTCACTACGACGTACTTTATCGTGGCCGCAACAACAAGGTGGCTCATGAGTGCATTATCGATATTCGTCCGATCAAAGAAGCCTGCGGTGTCACTGAAGAAGACATTGCCAAGCGACTGATGGATTACGGTTTCCATGCACCAACTATGTCCTTCCCGGTTGCCGGCACTCTGATGATTGAGCCGACCGAATCCGAATCCAAAGACGAGATCGATCGTTTCGTGAGTGCCATGATTGCCATTCGCAAAGAAGTTCGCAAGGTACAGGAAGGCGAATGGCCTGCCGAAGACAACCCGCTGTGCAATGCTCCGCACACCATGGCAGATCTGGTAGACAGCGAGTGGAGCCACCCTTACACACGTGAAGAAGCCGTCTTCCCGCTTAAAAGCTCTATCAATGGCAAGTATTGGCCCACTGCCAACCGTATCGACAATGTCTACGGCGATCGTAACTTTATCTGCTCCTGCCCGTCTATCGAAAGCTATCGAGAAAAAGACTAACGTCGTCTGAGAACCAGCATTAAACCGGGGAAACTGCTTCCCCGGTTTCTACACTATTTCAGGGAGTCTTTGTAATGACTGATCTCAAAAAAACACCACTCCATGGCCTGCACCTGGAGCTGGGCGCAAAAATGGTTCCTTTCGCGGGCTTCGATATGCCGGTCCAGTATCCTCTGGGGGTTAAAGCTGAGCACCTGCATACCCGTGCTCAAGCGGGTTTGTTCGATGTCTCCCACATGGGGCAGGTTCGTCTGACAGGCAACAATCCGGCCAGGGCTCTGGAAGCTCTGGTACCTGTCGACATTATTGATCTGCCTGAGCGCAAGCAACGCTATGCCCTGTTCACCAATGAACAGGGGGGCGTGATGGACGACCTGATGGTCACCAACGAAGGCAATAACAGTCTGTATGTGGTTGTCAACGCTGCCTGCAAGGATCAGGACATTGCTCACATGAGGGCTCATCTGCCTGAGGATGTAAAGCTGGAGGTTCTGGACGACCGTGCTCTGGTCGCTATTCAGGGCCCTGAAGCGAAATCTGTTATGGCCCGCTTTGCACCTGAAACAGAAAAGATGGTTTTCATGGACTCTGTTCATATCACCATTGAAGGCGTTGACGTTTACATCAGCCGCTCGGGTTACACCGGTGAAGATGGTTTTGAAATCTCAATCCCGGAAGCGGATGCAGAAAAATTCTGTCGTATGTTGCTGGATCAGCCAGAAGTGGAGTTCATTGGTCTGGGAGCCCGTGACTCCCTGCGTCTGGAAAGTGGACTTTGCTTGTATGGTCACGATCTGGATACAGAAACCACCCCCATCGAAAGCAGCCTGATCTGGGCCATCAGCAAAAACCGTCGTAAGGATGGTGAGCGTGCTGGCGGCTTTCCCGGTGCGGACAAGATCCTGAGCCAGATTGAAAACAAAGACTTCACCCGCAAACGTGTTGGTTTGATCGGCAGCAGTCGTGCACCGGTTCGTGAAGGGACTGAAGTCGTCAATGCCGAAGGTGAGAAGATCGGCGTGGTGACTTCGGGAACCTTTGGACCCACTGTCGGCGCACCGGTTGCCATGGCTTATGTTGCCACTGAATACGCCGCTCTGGAAACAGAAGTTTTTGCTCAGGTGCGCGGTAAAAAACTGCCTATGACTGTGAGTCGTATGCCGTTTATTGAACAGCGTTACTACCGTGGTTGATAAATTAAAGCCCGGTTTTCCGGGCTTTTTAATGAATAAGGAATCAACCAGATTTAAGGCTATTAGACAAAATCATCAATTGATGGTCCTCAATCCCTCCGAGGCAATATTCCCCGATAACACTGCTTTTCAGACACTCCTGATCCAGCCCTTGCGAATATCGACTGACCCCTGCAGCCTTCTGCCCCTCTTTGCCAGCCGCTTTTACATAGGGATGAGAGAAACCTGCTTCCACTTTTTCCACCATAGGCAGATAAAGACGACTCAAACGACATTGTGGATACTGTTGTTGGATTGTTCGGAAAATTTTCAAGCCTTCATGGTCAAGATCTCCCCAGAAAAACAACTCCGGATGATCCAGCAGGGTCATAAGATCCTGTGATGTACCTGCTCTGGAAATGCCCACTACTGACTTCCTGTTTTCAATCACCTGAAGCCAGCCTAATCCGTATCCAAAAGTACTGATTAGTGCCATTTTGAGGTGCAGTCCCAGCTGGATACAAGCCTCAAAACTCTGGGGATTCTCAATCAACAACACCTGCTCCGGCTGTTCAGGAGTGGCAGTTACCACATAACTGACAGGCTTTCTGAACTGGTCAGGATCAATACCAAACTGCTGAAGGCTTCGCTTGCCCAGAGCATTAAGAAGCTTGGATGAACCCAAAAGATACCGGGCGGAAGCCTCATAAGCCGTCATTTGATAAGCTGCGGGCAAATCTGATTTTAACTGGTGCAAACCATCAGCCAGTTTCTGCATGTCTTCCCGGGTCCAGTAAGACAGTGACTCATGGCAAGCAGCCAATGCCAAGCCATCTGAATAGTTGTGCAGAATCTC
This sequence comes from Endozoicomonas sp. SESOKO2, assembly GCF_024606245.1. Classification (NCBI taxonomy): domain Bacteria; kingdom Pseudomonadati; phylum Pseudomonadota; class Gammaproteobacteria; order Oceanospirillales; family Endozoicomonadaceae; genus Endozoicomonas; species Endozoicomonas sp. SESOKO2. Next base: position 9,801 of record NZ_JAHHPQ010000237.1, on the reverse strand, counting down.
TCGCCAACACTGTTGAGTTGCCGATTCCGCTGGATTAACCGGACAGGACAACTTCCCATAACGCACATCTTCATGAGAAGAGGTGATTTTACGCTCCTCTGCCAGAGCCTTCAGTATCTCTTCAATAACCAGAAGACTCTCTATACCCAGAGACTTCTGAATCATTTTTGGCGCAGAGCGAGCATTAGTCGCAGTTCTTTTTTTTATAAACCAGTCAAACACTCGTTCCTTGTCTTCTTCAGAGTACATTCAAATTAGCCCCCTTCATGATCCACATGCAGATGGAACAAACTGGCTTCTCCTTTGCCTCGCCCCAAAGAGGCTGGACTGACCAGAACACCCTCCTTCACTGTGACATGCCCTCCCTGCCCCTGAAGACCACCAATCACATTACCCACCAGATAGGTAGGAAAAATGCCCGGGTCGTTTTCATAGTTAGGATTGTGAATCAGTCCCACCATCTGGAATCGACCGCGGGTATTGCGCAGGGATTCCAGGGAGTCCTCAATCAACTTCTTGTGAGAAAGCTTACTGAAGAGGCCGTCCAGAATAATGACCGACTCACTGGATTTACGCTCTTGCCTGCGGTAATGACTGGGGACAGACTTCAGCTCCCGCTCAATGGCAAACTCAGACAGCTTTACCAGCCACATCAGGGAAACCGCCTCGCGCTGGCCTTCGCTCATATCCTCATTCAGGCTGAAGAGATTGCCATGAGGCCTAATAGCATCGTGTTTCAGACGAATACTGATATTGGTAAAAAGCTGACGATAAATCTGACCGCGCAGATTCTGACTCAACTCTTTTCGCTGCTTTTCCTCACTGCCTACAGGCAAGTTCCTGGCTTTACGGGTGCGAACCTGACGCTGATTATCTTCAATTTCCGCCAGCAGGCTTCTAACCAGATGTCGAATGCCCTCTTCAGTAACAATATCCGCCTGAATCACGAAGTATGCATTATCTCCGGTGGACTGTTTGGCAACTCGTTTCAGAATTTTAAGGTTATCTACCGAGTGCATGATGATGCTGGAAAGCCGCTCGTGGAGCTTATCCTCGTAGCCACTCATGGATTCCTGAAGTTCTTCAAGAATTCGCTGGCTATGATCAATCTGCTCATCCAGGGTACTGATCATGCTGGCAAGTTCTTTCAATGCCGCTTCGTCTGCTTCACTCAGCCCTGTCAGACGAGTTTGCTCAGTAGCGTTAAACAATTGTCGCTCATTGTCCTGAATACGAGCCAATACTTCGCGGAAGCCTTTTTCATCCCTGGAATACTCTTTCTCGTGCCGTTCAAGCTCTCTGCTCAGCTCTTTAATGTTCTCAAGTTCAAGCTGCTCTCCCAGAGCCATGGCTGAGTGGCAGACCTGATCCCTGTCGAAAATGTCATTTTGGCTGGCTTGCTGATACTGTTCAGCCTTTTCAAACAGAGCCATCTTTACCAGTTGATCAAGGTCGGGTTCCGGCAGCTCTGCCAGCATGGCTTCAGTGAAATGAGAAAGCTGTTTTAACCAGCGCTCAGCGGTTTCGTCTATTTGGTGTATCGCTTTCAGTTGCTGAGGCTGTTCATCCTGAATTCTGTTGATTTCAGCACTTTTCTCGTCCTGTTCGTCTCTGATTCGATTGATCTGATTTTTGGCATCGGCAATCTGTTTTTTCAGAGCTTTAGTACCACCTTCATCACGGCGAGCACTCAGATAAGCCCTGATGCGATCAAACTTCAAACTGGCCCGGGCCTGAGCCTGCTCCTGCTGCCCCTCTAATGACGCCTGCACGGCCTCTGCATTGGCCATAAATTCAGGGCCACCATCCTGAAGATATTTTGCCAGCGAACTCAACAGTTCCACTTCTCCCGGCTTGTAGATTGCGTTGGCCTGAGCCTTGAGCTGAAAGATCTGACTCTGGTAACTGGCGACAGTTTCCTCACACCGGGCCAGTTGCTCAGTCAGCTGTTGTCGTTTGATAGTTTGCAGCTCTATATCACCCTGCAACTCAGCCAGCCGCTCTTTACCTCCGCCATTGAGGAACTGCTCTGCCTGATCCAGCTTCCGACGGTTTTCCCCATTAAGCAGGCTTTCCAACTGGCTTAGCTGTTTTCCAAGATCATCGAGTTTCGATTCCAGATGATTTAAAGAAACTCCCAGCTCATCAATACAACCACTGCCGCCCAGTTTGAGAAAACGTTCAGCAGAGTGAATGAGCTTACAGTTCTCCGGAGCCAACTGCTTCAGCAATTGCTGCTGTCGGGACTGGTTCTGCTCAAGAGCTGCCAGCTGTTCCGGAAGCTCTCTGTCAGCCTGCTGATCAATGGCCTCAGCCGCTGATTTTGCCAGCCGGACGCTGTCAGAGTCATGGTGATAGAGCTCAAGCTCCCGCTTGACTCTGCCGAGTTGAGCCTGCAATTGTGCCAGTTTATCCTGCAACTGCTGTCTCAGTTCCTCAATAAACTTTGGATTCAACAGAGCACGAACGGCAAGGCTTTCATAACCAATGACAGCACCTAACAGTGGCTGGTTATGGGTCACAGCCATTTGTAATGACTCACGGGTGAAAACCGGTACCGGCTGACGGTTCTGCACAAACAGTTCTGCCGCCTGCATCGCTTGTTCCAAAGAATCCAGAACAGGCGCAAACAGCAGGTTGTGGGCTTGTGCCAGCCATTGAGACCTACGGGGATCGTCGTCTGCAATCAGTTCTGCAATGACTTTGTGGAGTGGCCAATGCTTAATGTTCTGTTCACTCAGGAGCTGTGAGCACTGGACTTCGACAGCGCCGGGGCTAATCGGATCCGTTTTTAAATCATCCAGCTGTCGTTTAATATCGCCGATACGAGAATGCAGGTCACCCTGTTCTGTCAATAAGCGAGGATAAGCTTCTACGGCTTTAACCAACCACTCAGAGGGAACAACACCGGGAAAAAGATGATTGAACTCCTTGTGGTCTGAAACCAGTATTTGCAATTCGCCCACTCGTCTTTCCTGCTGCTCAACCTGTTGATCCAGCCCGTTTTTTTCCTGCCAGAGTTGACCTTCCAGACCTTCAGGCTGCAGGTCAGGATAGACTTCCTGAAATGCATGGTATTGTGGCAGCAGAGAGTTTAACGCCTGCAACTGATTTTTGACTTCTGTCTGCTGCTGGCGGTATTGGCTTTGATTCTCCCTGTGCTGACGCTGCTGCTGCTCAAGCCTGCTGACCAGTCCTGAAATATCCTCATCCGGAAAACATTTCTGTGCGTAATCAAAGCTGCTGCCCAGTCTGCCCATCTGCTGATAATCCGACTCCAGTCCTGGCAGTTTCTGCCCAATGATCTGCAACTGATTATTAAGCTCCCTCTCCTCCCCCTGATATCTGTCACAGAGGCCCTGTAAATCTTGCAACTGGTGATTCAGCTCTTCCAGCTGCAAATCCTTCTCTTCGATCAGCTCAGCCGGAATGGCCTCTTGACCAGGCTCTTTACAATAGTCACGTTGAAACTTCGCCCAACTGTCGGCTAAGCCTTTAAATCTCCCCTGGTTTTCCAGAAACGTTCTGTAGCTGTCCTTAACCGCTTTCAGACGGGTTTGAACGCTTGCCTCTGTTTCATCCGGCGTCTCCAGCTCCTCTTCAGTGAACAGTCCCTCCTGCAGGGCATCGGTAAAGACGGTTTCATTGTCTGTAAACTCTTTGTCCCGATTCACCAGAACGTCGTGATTCTTTTCCAGCTTCCACTGCTTTTCTTTTAGCTCCTGACACTCGGTTTTCAGGGTTTTCAGATATTCCTGATCGGCCAGATAGCTCTCCCGAAACGGGTTGGTATCCAGATCAAGGAACCGGTCTACCGCCTCTTCCAGGGTCTCCAGGCTGTTGATACGGTCTGCATCATCCCTGAACAGCTGCTGACTGTCTTTGAGATACCGGATTACTTTTTCAACGGGGTAAAGTCGCATGGATTTTCCCGCTACCCAACTGGTTTTCGGGCTGTAAACGACGGCTGTCCGGTCATGACGATAACCTGATAACTGTCTGCTCTCCAGATACTCCTCAACCTTACGGGCACCACTGCTGGTGATTTTTGCGAGGGCTGAAAGAGGTACCAGAGGCTCAACCTCACCGGGTCGAATGGCCATTTCAGCGGCCAGCAGTGAGACTGTATCCTGCTCATCCTGACTAACGGGTATTCCAGGCAGCCCATTGCCGGTTATGGTCGCCAGACAGCTGGCCTGTATTTCCAGCTGTTTACGAGCACTGTCGCGCAGGGAGCGAGTTTCGGCCAGCCTGCCCCCGGATCGATCAAGCTCTGCCAGCCGACCTGCCTTATCACGGTTTCTTTGCAGGTCAAGGGACTTCTCATTAATCTTGTAACGCAACTCTGATACACTACGACCGGAATTGATCACCAGATCTTCAATGAACTCTTCTGACTCGTCCGTTTCGCCCTGGCTGGCGCCCGCCAGAATCTGTGGTGCCAGCACTTCATAAAAAAAGGCCTGATCCGCTTTTTCACCGGGGCGGGGTTTTATGGCATTAAATATCTGGCTTTTATCGGCTCCCCCTTCTTTCTGAAACGACGCCAGCTGCTCCAGCTCCTTGCGGCTGATATGCAGACTGATGGCATCCAGCCAAGACTCCCGGTCTTTGGGTCGTTCCGGCTTTAATTGTCGAAGGGTCTGCTGGAAGTGCTCATTACTGAACAGTTGCAGCTTGTTGTCTGCAGTGATACTACTGACAGGGAGTTGCTCAAGTCGGCCCTGGAAAAAATAGAAACCTGAATCAGTATCGCTGTGTCCGTACATACCGAAAACCCACTGCTCAGTACCGCCCACGCTATCGCCTGCTGCTGCCAGTATGTCGGGCTGTCCAACATGACTGGACGAATAACTGAACTCAACGCGAACATGCGTCCATGGACGCCCATCCCTGGAAGGTGACATCTTGCGACGGGTCTTGCGCATCAGGCTTCGATCTCGCGACAACATACCTATCAGAGCATCGGACAAGGTCGTCTTACCAAAGCCGTTTTCCATATTCATGGCTGTGGACTGACCACGTAAGTTCAACATCAAATGACGCATTTTAGCGTCCCACGGACTACTGATATCTCCGTGTTTGTTCAGTAGGCTGGCGATTTCAATACGATTAATGACGGACATCGACAGGCTCCTGCACGATCTGTTTTTCCTCTTCCAAATGACGCTCTACAGGCAGGATAATCCGCTGTGCTATGTCTTCAGGAATCAGGTGCCTCAGGTGATTCAGGCCACTCTGTTCCACTTCCAGGGCACCCAACAGCGTTTGTTGAAATATATTCTTGCCCTTTTCGCTCAATAGACTGGCATCCAACAGACTTTCAACAAAGTTCCGAACCCGACGGGGAATATCTTCACCTTTTTCTGTCAGAAGAATGGCAATCTGCCGGGGCAGCTCCTGATCCTGCTGTCCTCCACGACGCAGTGTTTCCAGATGCGTTTTCAGGGCATCAATCAGCTCATCCTGACTGAAAACCGCATCCTGATAGAGACTGACATCAGACAGGGCCCGGTTATTACGGGTATAGAGCAGTCCCAGCATCAGCATCCATATATGGATAAACCAGACTGCTGTCGTTTCCTGGGAATCATTTCTGATTCTCAGTTTCTGAAGCAACTGCTGCTGACTGAACATGACTGGCAGCTCTGCCTGGGGGTGTCGAAGCAGCAAATAAATCTGCCCGCCCGGCGGAATCCCCGGATAGTCAGCGCTGTCATAGATGGCCAGTTGCAGTCCCTGACCACTCAGAAACGAGCGAAGCTGCTGCATCTGCTCTTCATCAGCATCCTTCAACAGGGAACAGGCATCTCTCTCAGAAATCAATCCGCTCTGAGAGGAGCGACGCCGACGCTCCTGGGGCTGACTTTCAGCGATCCTGTGGCGAAGCAGAAAAGCATAGACTTCGCCCATTTCCGTCATATTCATGAATGTACTTTCCCGGAACGATTGGAATCTTGTGTCATAAGAACAGGATTATCACCATGTAAGCGACGACCATCCTGTAACTGAATATTGAGACCATTGTGATCAATCGCTACGGTCAGGCCGGACTGCAGCTGCTCGGTATCTACGAACATATTGATCAACTGAGGCAAAAAGTCTTCCTTCTGTCCGCGTTCTTCGTGAGTGTGCCAGCCATTACAGATAGCTTCCCCCAGCGACAACGGGCCTTCCAAAAGCCGTTCTCGAATGGGCTGAGCAAAGAGATTAAGAAATCGTTGCAGCATCAGAGACTCAGCACTCTCGTCTTGAGAGTCTTCATACACCAGGCTCCTGGCACTGTTATCCGCTCGCTGGTTGTCCAATATGCCCCGAAAGTCACCAGGCGCAGGCAAGTTCACAGCCACACCAAAAGGAGCCGTCTGGTTAAAGACAGAGGTCAGCAAATCCATAGCAGGAGGATTCCAGGCCAGGTTCAGCGCAGCCTTCTGAAAATCAATGACACCCATGCTCTGGATTCGACCTTCAGCAATATCTCTAAGCAGATCGGTCAGACGTCGATTGAGATTCTCCAGCGCATTGAGAATTCGGCTGAATGACTGGTTGATCATGGACAGATCCCATTCCAGCTCTTGCTGTGCTGCCCACTGGTAGAAGCGATCCTGAATTTCCGGACGAAGAAACTGATTCTGGCAATCCATCACCGTCGCTTGAATATTTCGTGCCGCTGTTCCGTAGTGCTTGCGATTGCTGCGAAAGGACTCGAGCTTGCCTTCCAGGGCTGGGTTTTCCCGGATACGTCGAATCTCCTGGGTCAGTCCGCGTATGGCGAGCAGAATAGAATCACAGATATCAGGTATCCGGTCAAAGTCACTGCGGGCAATTGCAGAAACAATTTTGGCCGCATCATGCTCGCTGTAGAGAATGTCATCGACCTGCCTTGATAAGGTGACGCTCTGCCTGCCCGCCTGGGAAAGCCGAATGTGGCCAATCTGCGACTGTTTTTCCAGCAGTGCGGTTCCTTTGGTGCTGGCTATAACAGTGCCTTCCTGCTCACTGCGTTTGCGGAAATAAAGTTCACTGGGGGTACTGAGGACATTGGCGACGTAAGCCAGATCCTCTGTCCTCAACTCAGGAATCTGCGGCTGTAAATAGTTCAGGCAGCGAACCTGAGGAATGTATTGACCGTTTGTGCGGTAGTCTTCCTCAAGCAGGAACTCCAGAAGCAGGCAGGCAATATCGAGCCAATACCCATCACCGATTCCGGGGCGAGTCTCTGCTGAGACATTGATATTTCCTGAATGCCTTTCGTGATTACTGTCGTGTAAATCCACAAGGCGCACGGTGGATGACAGTAGGTGAATCCATGGAGTCATGCATTCTCCAACTTAACTAAAAGCCGTTAATTATAACTGGAAATAATAACGCAGATACAGATTGTCCGATTGAGGAAAACAGGTTTAGAACAAATAAAGAATGGCCTGCCTGAACAGGCAGGCCGGAATGATCAAAAGTTAAACAATCATTGGAGCAAAAGCAAAGCCAAAGGCAACACAGAGTGCAATACAGAGAGTGCCCGGAATAAAGAATGGATGGTTGAAGACCAGCTTACCGATACGGGTAGACCCGGTTTCATCCATTTCTACGGCCGCCAGCAGTGTTGGGTAAGTTGGCAGAACGAACAGAGCGGATACTGCTGCGAAAGAAGCAATAGCGGTGACGGGATCAACCAGAGCCAAAGCCGCAGGCATCAGGGCTCGAGTGGTAGCAGCCTGAGAGTAGAGCAGCATGGAGGCGAAGAAGAGAGTAACCGCCAGCAGCCATGGGTAGCTGTTCAGAACATTACCCGCCAGAGCCTGGATAGAATCAATGTGCGCCCCCACAAAAGTATTACCCAACCAAGCAACACCCAATACGCAGACACAGGCACTCATACCGGACTTGAAGGTCTGGGCGTTGAGAATTTGGCCAGAATCAATATTGCAGAAGATAGTAATCAGACCCGCCGCAATCATCATAAACACCATGATGGCAGAGTCGCGGGGCAGAACAGGATTTGCAATCAGACTTACATTACCGCTGATGGCAGTAGCGTAAAGCACCACAGCCAAAATACTCAGAGCAAAAATGGCGACCGAGAGGCCCGCCCCCTTCCTGCCACCCTGACGTTCTCTAGTCTCACGCAGGGTAATCAGACCGGCTTTTAATCTGTCCTGATAAATAGAATCCTTGTCCAGATCCACTCCCATGAAGTTACAGATAACAGCGGTCAGCATAACGGCAGCATAAGTAGTAGGAATGCAGATAGCCAGCAGCTCCAAATAACCGATGCCGTAGGGCTCTAGAAAGCCACTAAAAACAACGACCGCCGCAGAAACAGGTGACGCAGTTATGGCAATCTGGGAAGCAATCACAGCGATACTCAGTGGGCGAGATGGGCGAACACCGTTTTCCTTAGCCACTTCTGCAATCACTGGCAGAGTAGAATAAGAAGTATGACCCGTGCCTGCCAACAGAGTCATAACATAAGTCACAGTCGGTGCAAGGAAGGTAATATACTTTGGCTTACTGCGAAGAATTTTCTCCGCCAGTTCAACCAGATAATCCAGACCGCCAGCCACCTGCATGGCAGCCACTGCTCCGATCACAGACATAATAATCAAAATTACATCTATGGGTATTGCCCCGGGTTGGAGCCCAAGGCCCAGTGTCAGTAACAGCACCCCCATACCACCGGCAAAACCAATACCGATACTACCCAGTCGTGCACCAAGAAAAATGGCTCCAAGTACAACCGCTAACTGAACCCAAAGCATGAAGAGTTTCCCCTATGTACTAATACTGCTTCCGGCAGGCAATGACAGTGTCACCACCTGACATGAAAAACCTTAACATTAATATGTTAACCTTTTAACACCAGAAAAATAATTAGTTATCATGGCAACTTTTTACGGTTTACCGAAACACCTTCCCGCATTACCTGTTGGATGGAAGCTTTGCAGACTTTTATCCATCCTGTAGTGATTCTCAATAATCCTGATATAAAAGGAGATGGGTGGTAAACCCAATAACTGCTATTTTTACGGCATTATTGAAGAAAATACTAAAAACGCAAATAACTGACTTGTCGGCTATTCAGAGCAGAATGGTTTTGACTTTTAGCAAGTTGAGCGCATCCCTCCACCCATCGCTGCCATTAGCGGCGTAACTGAACCAGAAATTATGTTTCTTAGTAGGCTGATTTCAGGCCTAGAAACTCAGAAAAAGGTTTAAAATCTCTATCAAAGTACAGCAGCCCCATTTTTCGCTCGATGCAAAATGAAGCAATAATCACATCGTTGGTTTTTCGAATCGTTATTCCTTTTTTACGCAATGTACGGTAGTTATTTGCGCATTTAAAAATCATGTCTGACCCAAACATGGAATATTGATCGAGTAGTGATAATTTAGTTTTTACTTTTTTAAACTGCTTTTCGTCTTTAACGCCTTGGAGGATCTCTAAAAAAATCAGATCGCCCATTGCGAGCGTTCCCTCAACGAGACAATCATCCAAGAGGTCTGTTTGAGGGGTGATCTGCCCGTTAAGGTAGTCAATCCAAACGCTGGTGTCTGCTAAGATCACTCATTATTCCTCATTTCATCTAAATCACCTTCCCAAGTGATCTTACCTCGTAAACTTCTTATCGATTGCTGCTCGCTGCGTTTCACCAACAGCTTAAGCCCCTGTTCCACGACCTCTTTTTTGGTATCTAAACCTGTAGCCTTTAAAGCTTGCGCCATTAGATCATCGTCAATTACTATATTTGTACGCACATTGCACCTGTGTGTATAATTTCTTAATGTATACACATTATAGAT
>NZ_JAHHPQ010000236.1:0-5021 GCF_024606245.1 Endozoicomonas sp. SESOKO2 | reverse complement strand
CCTGTTAGGTGACTAACGGGAATCTCGCTCCTTCAGGGGCGAGAGGATGTCAAAATGCCATGCATGGAAAGTTAATGCGCCTGAGCTTTACGAACGATCCGGGTTAGCTCACTATAAAGCCTTACACCAAAAAGGAGTGTTTGTAGTGAAGGATGCGAACGGCTGGATTGAGGCACTGTCGCTTCAGCCTCATCCAGAGGGCGGCTTTTTTCGGGAAACTTATCGCTCCGATGAAGTGGTAGCACGAGATAGTCTGCCGGATCGGTTTTCCGGGGAGCGGAACTTTTCGACGGCTATTTATTATTTGCTTGAGGGAAACGATTTTTCAGCATTTCATCGTATCCAGCAAGATGAAATCTGGCACTTCTATGACGGTGCATCGCTGACCATCCATGTCATAGCTCCGGATGGCAACTATTGTGCGGCAATACTTGGAAGAGATATTTACAACGGAGAGGTTCCGCAGTTTGTCGTGACTGCCGGTTGCCTTTTTGCGGTGGAAGTGAACGACTCCTCCTCATTCGTTCTGTCTGGTTGTACCGTTGCACCGGGCTTTGATTTTGCTGATTTTGAAATGCCCTCAGCTACGCAACTGCTGAGTCATTTTCCACAGCACGCTGCTCTGATTGAGCGACTGACACGGTGAAGGCAATGAGAAAACGTACATTGTTTTGTTCATCGGTAATGTGTTGGCTGATGGCTTAAATTTTGTTAAATGCCTTGTCCCATTCATCAGCGAAAAGATAGCCCAGGGTATAGGCATTTTTTTCTTCCTTACTGACGGCAAGGAATATGGATGAGTTATATGTAGACATGTCGTGTATATCCATGGCCACGAGGTCATTATTCTGAGCTTCACCCAACTTGTCGATACAGGTGCTATGGGTCACTAGAATCAGATTTTTGCCTTCTTCCTTGTATTTGAAAATATCTTCATAAAGGTTTTCTTTGCAGCCTTCACGTAACCAGTCTTGGCTGGTGGCTTTCTCACCAAACATCAGGTTAGCAGTCTGATGGTTTCGTTTGACAGGGCTGTTATAGACGACGGTTGTCCGATTGGGCAGATGATCAAATTTTTGTCCGACGGCAATAGCCTCTGCCTTACCCGGAACTGTGATGCCTGTTGCTCCATCAAGGCACAGGTTGTCAGAGCGGTCACAGCGTTCAGCGTGTCTGACCAGTGTTACGACGTTGCCTTGGTACCAGTGAGTCTGTAGATCAAGCAGTCTCTTCTCGTCTTCAGCCAGACTAACCGTAGGCTCTGGCTGCAAATGCAACCAGGTGGCTGATACTGAAACTGCCAGACTTAACAAGGCAATCAATGACTTTTTAGGCATATTAATTAAATGTTGTACGACAATTTTTTGGGAGAGGTAATGTATCGAATCACTATCTCTCGACAATAGTGCTGATCAACACAGAATAAGTGAAATATATTTCGGTATTATGACGAAAGCGCACATGGGTAGCGAAATGTCACTTATTGGGTTTGTGCCTGGTGCAATCTGGAATATAAGTGGCTTGCTGTTTTTCTAAATAGGCGCAGTTTAGACTCAATCGTCCTGACTCTCTATACGGAGGACGAATGAGCTCAGGCTATAGAGTCAATAATACAGCCAGAGTGGCCACCACACCCAAAGCAGAAGTCACAATGGCAGCACCTGCTGAATAACGGTAGCGTGTTTCTTTACTCAGGGCTGCGCCTGTATTCGAAGCTGTGGGCGGAGTGACCGGTTGGCAGATTTCTGTTTCAAAGAATAGCTGACCTTCAAGGTTGACCAGCCCATTGCAGGCAGTAGAAGTGGAATGATTGTTAGCGATCCAGGTATTCACCATCGGGTTGCTTGTATAAGGGGTGGGTGTTGGCATGACAACGCTTGAAATCTTATAACTGTGGCACAGGTCAGATGCTTTATGTTCGGCCAGTTTTTGGCGAAGATCTTCCAGTGATTTGTGGACTGCTTTCAGGCTGGATTGGTTCAGGGGTTGCCACCATGGATTGCTTGCCTGCAGGCGGTTACAAGCCAGGTTCAGTTCAAGTCCTCCCCAGACGGTGATGGCCGTCCGTGTTGCTTTGATGTAATTATCAATCATGTAAAAACGGGGAAGACCTGCTTCGACCGCCCCAGAACCTTCGGTATCTTTGACCCCGGCAAGAACAAAAGCACCTTTGCGAGAAGGGTTGCGACGAGTGAAGCCGACATTGGAAATGTCGACTTCATTCTCGATAACGTCCATGCTGCTTCCGGGAGCCATTCTAAACTCACCCGCTTGTGCCATATTGCCCATAAAAGTGTTCGATATAACGATTAATTGTTCTGTCTGGTTTCTGATGCCAGGTAGATGAATCAATATCCCCATGTCCGGAATTAAATGGGGCAAAGGGTTGTGAATCGTGCTGTATTTTTTACCTTCGATCAGGTTTCCGTAAATCTGCAAGCCCGGGCCCCGCATCCGATCATCGGCAGATGCATCCAGGGACTTCCTGCAATCAAGAACAACCGCAGCCCGGACAGAAAGATGGATATCGTTTGCGGCTAAAATCAGTTTCCGGTTGTAGCACTCTGCAAAAACAATGGAGTCAATTGAGAGGCGGTTATTTTCTCGGGTTGGCCGAAAGGCAATGTATTGTATTCGGCTGCTTTTTGTTTCGTCAGGCTTGAAGTCGTCGGTGGTTCCGATCCCGAGCATATATTTGTCTTTAAATGCTGGCCGATTCCTGATGATAGCGAAACCCAGATCAGCCGCTCCAAGAATGTCCTGACCGTTCTTCAAACGTATGGCACTGCTGACAAAGTATTCAACCGGGGTTGAAGCGAACACAGGCGTTGTTGTAAGTACAGGAGCAATGGATGGAGAAGCTGTCGTTGGAGTGACCGTTTTGGAGGAGAGTAATATAACGGTGTCCTCAGGTATCCGTTCTATCAATTCATTTAAATTTTCTGCCGGGTTGGCACTGAGAATAATACACTGTCGGTTGTTAACAAATGCTGAATCCACTTTTAGTCGTTGCTGAACCCCCGTCGTTTGCCGTGAAAGCATCGTCGGATCAAGAAGAGAGTTACACGATACTGTCATTAGCAGTGGGGAAGGTGAAAAGATTGTGGTTGGAGATTGAGTCGATGTTTCGGCCATCAGACTCAAAACATTCAGGCATAATACTGGAACGATGAATCGAGCCAGCAAAGGCTGCAGCTTAATCATGTGATAAACTTTGAAAAAAATGTAGGTGAGAAGCCTAGACGTTGTATTTATACTTCTCCACACAAGTTATGCGCGAGCTCGAAATGAAGGCACATGATTCTGCCCATGTGTCAAAACAGTTGTAGAAAAAGCGCTTTACCCAGAGACTGATGGTTCCTGAATTCAGGATTTACACCCACGATAAACGCGCTTGACCCACTATAGTCGGTCAAGCGCGTTTATCATCAGCTGCCTTCCTTGGAGAGTTCAGAGATTTCTTTCAGACGAGCCAGAACTTTGTAATTGATGGAGTCTTTAGTGTACTGACCACGGCTGTTCAGTGTGCCAGGCTTGCAGCCGGTCAGAAGCTCCATAGCTTCGTCAGCATGATTGACCGCGTAAACACTGAAAGTGCCAGCTTTTACGGCATCGACGACTTTCTGATGAAGCATCAGGTTTCGGAGGTTTGTGGCAGGGATAATGACACCTTGTTCACCCGTCAGGCCACGGGCGTTACATAGATCAAAAAAGCCTTCAATCTTTTCATTAACACCGCCAATAGCCTGAACTTCGCCATGCTGGTTCATGGAGCCGGTGACGGCAAAGCCCTGTTTGATAGGTGTATTGGTCAGAGCGGATACCAGGCAGCAAAGCTCAGCCAGAGTTGCACTGTCACCGTCAATGTAGCCATAGGATTGCTCCATAGTCAGGCTGGCTGAGATAGCCAGGGGAAACTTCTGGGCGTATTTGCTGCCCAGATAGCCGGTCAGGATCATGACTCCCTTGGAATGGATGGCCTGACCCAGGGAAACTTCCCGTTCAATATCTACAATGCCCTGGGATCCAGGATAAACGGCAGCCGTAATTCTAGCTGCAGAACCAAAACTGGTATCGCCAATGGACATGACAGTGAGCCCGTTGATCTTACCGATCTTTTCTCCTTCGGTATCAATCAGGATACTGCCTTCAATCATCTCATCGAGAATCTGCTGGCTGACTCGGCCAGTGCGTTCAGACTTGGCGGCCAGAGCCCGATCAACATGCTCGTTGTTGATCTTGCGGCCACGGCTCATACGACGAATGAAGTCTGCTTCTGCCAACAGGTCGAACAGATCACCGATCTTGGCAGAAATTTCACCCTGGTGTTCAGCCATTCTGGAGCTGTGTTCGACGAGACGGGCGACAGCAGCAGCCGTCAGGGCCGGATAGTTTTCATCATCTGCCCGGTTTTTTAACAGCTGTGCAAAAGCATGTACCGATTCCTTGTCTCTGGCAATCCGGTCATCAAAGTCGACCAGAACTCTGAATATTTCATGGAAATCCGGATCAAGCTGTTGCAGCAGATAATAAATATCTCTGGAACCGACAAGGATGATCTTGACGCTGAGAGGGATGGATTCCGGATTCAGGGTGATGGTATTAAGTAGACCCATCTCTGAGTATGGAGATTCAATGGTCAGCTCTCTCTCTTTCAGGGCTCTTTTTAGCGCCTCCCAGACAAAAGGTTCTTCCAGCAGTTTGTTAGCGTCCAGCAACAAATAGCCGCCATTGGCTTTATGCAGAGAACCAGGGCAAATCTGTCGGTAATTGGTCACGAGAGCGCCCATTTCACTGGCGTATTCAATACGACCAAACAAGTTCTTGTAGTTAGGGTGGGACTCATACACGACAGGCGCAGCACCGCTGGCAGAGTGACCAATCAGCAGGTTAGGTGCATAGAGTTCAACCAGAGACTGTCGTTTGGTTGAGTCATCCTTGGACTCCATATTGCGGTCGTCAGCAAGAATATCAATCACAGTTCGGTGCAGGTGATTTTTAACCGCCTCAAGATATTCTAT
>NZ_JAHHPQ010000235.1:0-1689 GCF_024606245.1 Endozoicomonas sp. SESOKO2 | reverse complement strand
GCAGGAGATGAAACATAGAACAATCCTGGTAACTGTCATCTGCCTCATCGTTACCTATGACTTTCGCAATGGTGTGGCGGGTAGCCTGCTGGACGACTCTGGTGAGTAGCTGCTGTCGGGCTTCTGTATGATTGCCTGATCCAGAGTCATTTTCCAGCCACTGATCCAGCTCGTAGCGGTCATAGAGTTGCCTCAATGAAACCATGATGGCTTTTAACAGACTCCCATTCTCTTCGGCAAAGACATAATCCAAATAGAGATCGTTGAGATGGATCCGGACAAGCCTGACCGCTTTTTGCTCGGGTGACTCAACACTGCCCCAGCAGCACGTTATCAGCATCAAGCTGACAAAAACGGACAATAAACTGCGAAACACAACCATCGGCAAACCCTATATCCTGAAAAATTCAGGCAGCATTGGACAACCCACTGGCAGGTGCTGAAAAAGCGATGAATGGTTTGCTGACATGAATCGATTTAACAAAGCCCTTCTTAACCTTGGCGAAAACATTTCATATACATATAAAAGAATCCTGACATACACCACCATGGTGCTGATCACCGTGACAACCGGAACGCTGAGCCCGGTTTTGATCCAGCTTTCCAGTTCATCTTCCCTCGAGAAGTGTTGCCTGAACAGCTTTTCACTGACCGGTTTTTCTCCATCCAGAATTCTGCGAACCTGCTGATACCATTCAATACCATAATTTTCACGATGGGCAGCTTCCATAAACAGGGCCGAGAGGTCTTCCGGTTGCTGACGCCACTTGCTCTCCTGACTCTCTGTATGCCAGAGGGTGTCATGGCTATTAAACCGTTCAGTCAAAAAGGAAAGATAAAGAATAAATGCAGGGTCATTGGCAATCTCCGGGTTCTGTTTTTGCTGCTCGACCTTGTAGCCAAGAGACCGGAGCCCCTTGCCACGGAGAAAAAGCTCCTGCATTTCTACCAGAATAAAACCGAGTTGTCGGGCTAACTCTTTCGGGGAAAGTGGGTTGGACGGAAATGCTCTGAAACTGTTCAGTACAGCTTCCTCAATCAGGCTTTCCATGGAGTCCCGACGATCTTCAGCCAAAACCCCCTGAAGCAACACCGGCTGGGTTTGATACCACTGATTAACATCCCGGGATTCTTCCATGGCCGGAGCATTACTGAATGCCTGCAGGAGGTGAAACATGGGACGGCCCGGGTGAGTCTCATCCACAACATAGCCACCCGTGACGTTCGCTATAGTGTGGCGGGTGGCCTCCTGAAAAAGTCTGGTGAGCAGCAGCTGTCGGGCTTCTGTCTGATTGTCTGGAGCAAAATGGCCTTCTGGCCAATGTTCCTGCTCATAGCGGTCATAGACTTGACGCACTGAAACCATTATGGCTTTAAACAGCCTGTTATATTCTTCGGCAAATACATAACCAAAATAGAGACTGTTAATGTCGTACTGGACATCTATGAGAACTTTCCGCTCCAGTGACTCAACACTGCCCCAACAGGAAGTCACCAGCATCAGATTCAAAAACACAGACCGTAAACCGCAAAAGAGAAGCATCCGCCAACCCTATGTCCTGACAAACTCAGTGAGAATAGGACAATCCACTGGCAGGTGCTGAAAAAAAATTAATGGTTCAGGTTGCTTTCTGGCCGCTACTAAAAATCTAACATAATCTGTAATTATGTAGACTTATCTACGCCGTC
>NZ_JAHHPQ010000234.1:0-2272 GCF_024606245.1 Endozoicomonas sp. SESOKO2 | reverse complement strand
AAAAAAAACGATTGCATTATCGAAGAAGCCATTAAAAGACTTTCTCTCTACGAAACCAAGTAAGTTATAAAAAGTGTACTTGGCTGTGATGTTTTTTTTCTTGAAAACCTGCATCAGGGTTTGCACTTTTTCCAGCTCTTCCTCAGTTAATTCGTAAAGGATTTTTTCTTTTACTTTTTCCAATGGGTCATCTGAGATTCGAGTGTCTGCTCGTTTCTTTTTTTTAGCCGGTGTTGGTGCAACTGCTTTCGAATTATTTCTCTTTCTACACGAGCCCTTGTTTTTTTTCTGAGCAGGTTCTGATGAGTCATGCAGCTGAGTTTCTTCTGAGCTACGTCTTGCTCTTTTTTTACCATTAGTGCCTGAAAGGCAGGTGTTGCATAAAAACGCTGAAGCTGATTCCTCATTTGCTATGCGACTTATTTCCTGTGTATTCAGTGTCTTTTCACAATTGGAACAAGTTACAACCAAATTTTCGTTATCCTGCTCAGCAGAGGGTTTTAGTGGGTCATCACCTCCACGACCACTGCCGCCTGATGAACCGGTTCCCTGGTTACAGGCAGGGACTTCGCTCATCTGCCTGTTCTGAGACGTTGTCGTGGTTGTTGATGCTTTGGTCGTTCCGGAGGGTTGATCCTTTTCCCCGTTACACGTTTGACGGCCATAGTATTTGCCAGAAGCGATCACACGGTAAAGGCTGATTTCCCGACTATTCTCTGCTAGCCATGTCTTAACCAGCCCCGGATGAATCGTGGCGGGGTCTGACCTTTCCAGATCAAGAAGGTCCGCTTCAATCACCATGATCCGGTCTGACAAAATCCGGGCCAGCGTGGTTTGGCCTGTCTTAATCGCCCATAGTCGTTTCATTCGTAATATTCGAAGCAGTCGCCTTTTTTGTTGCAGGCATTTTTGAACAGGGTCAGGAACGAGGGTGAGGTCAGGGAGAGGCACCTTGTCAGGATTCCAGTGATTTCCGTCAGGTGGCCTGTCGCCATCATCTCCACCGGCAGCCCCCGTGGCGGTCAGAGCAGTGGAAGAATGCTCCAGGGCTTTCGGAGACGTGACCATCAGGTCAATGCGGCGTGTTTGCGTCATTGGCCAAACGGGTTGGAGAGGTAATTGAAGAAACGCAGGGGGACTGTTATTCGGCAGCAGCTGAAGCAAAATGAGCGCTAATTGCGTCAGCCCAACCGGAAGAGGCTTGGGCTGTTCATGTCCGGCTAACTTATTAGTATACAAGAAATGTGCTGGCAGCAGGTTTGAGCTGTCTAATCCCACTGCAGGCAGTGACTCACCAGACATTATTGTCACTAACAGCAGCAGTGATCGGACCATCGGGCAGATAGTTTTGTTTTTCTGTGGGCGTCCCATAGACTCAGGCGCATTGATTGACGTTTGCCGTATGCACGAGAATGTATAGCATCCCACTGGTTTTCGCGCCATAAACGGAGTTGGCAATTAGAAAATACTCCCACACCCATCAAGTAACTCTAATTCCTGGCAACTCTGATAAACATCAGGATTAACCCCTGATAATAAAGGGTCTCCTCTTCTTAACCGCTTTATTTTTCTGCATGCCAGTTGCCTCCATCTTTTCAGTATGTGGTCGGCGATATCAATTTTGGCTTTTTTAAGGACGGTCACTACATGCATAAGCTCCATTTCATTCTCATACTCGTTCAGTAATGTCAGTATTTCAGTGCTAAAAACTTCTGTCTGATTTAGCTTTAACCATAGGCGGCCAAACGCCTGTTTTTCTCTTTGGTCGTCGGGTGGGTTAACGCTTTGTAGTTCCGGTTCACTGATCGGCTCACAGGCTTCAGCTGTTCTGGATGGAACGTTATTCAAGTATTGAAACAGTGATTTTTTAATCTCATCGGGGCATTTTGTATCTGATGCTTCGATGCTTATTTTCAGTTTGCCAAGCAAGGAGACAGGCAGTCTCTCTTTATGATGGTCAAGGGATTTCCAGGCGACAGCTTTGATGGCCATTCCTCTGCTGATCAGGGTAGCCAGCACATGCATAGGTATTGGGTTGAAGGGCGCGACTCCAACATCACCTTTTGCCCCGGGCTCTCTGTTTACGACTAACCCGGTTTCGAGTCCCTGGATACATACCGGGTAATCGGGTTCTGAACGCTTTTGCCAATGATCTGCTGACAAATAATAGTGTTCAGGCACCCCAGTGATTTTCAAAAAAATCCTGAACTGCTCCTCTGACCAGTTGCTAATTTCCATTTTTTCATTCTGTATTTTCAGCTGCGGCATTGGA
>NZ_JAHHPQ010000233.1:0-4277 GCF_024606245.1 Endozoicomonas sp. SESOKO2 | reverse complement strand
CTGCAACAAAAAAAGCAACTGCTTCGAATGTTAAGAATCAAACGACTATGGGCTATTATGAAGGACCAAACCACGCTGGCCCGGATTTTGTCAGATCGGATTATGGTGATTGAAGCAGATCTTCTGGATCTGGAAAGATCAGGCCCTGACACAATGCATCCGGGGCTGGTTCAGACTTGGCTAACGGAGCATAGTCATGAACTCAGTGTTTACCGTAAGATCGTTACTGGCCAATATTCTGGCCGACAAGCCGGTAACGGGAAACAGGACCAATCCTCCAGAACAACCAAAGCATCAACCACCGCGAAAACCGACCCAATAAGCAGGGCTTCTGACCTTAGTCAGGGAACTTGTCCAAAAGACGGCAGTGGTCACGGGGGCGATGATCCACTGAAGCCCTCGGCTGAGCAAGATACCGGAAGTTCGGTCGTAACTTGTTCCAGATGTAACAAGATAATGAATACACAGGAATTAAGCCGTGTCGCTGATGAAGCAGCAGCTTCAGCATTTTTATGCGACAAGTGCCTGCCGGACACTCACGGTAATAAAAGAGCAAGACAAACCCTGAAAGAAACAGAGTCGGATTCATCAGAACCTGCTCAGAAAAAAAATAAGGGCTCGGGTAGAAAGAGAAGCCATTCCGAAGCAGCTACTGCACCACCGGCTAAAAAAAAGAAACCGGAAGACGCCCAGATCACTGATGATCTATTGGAAAAAGTAAAAGAAAGTATCAAGTACGAACTAAGCAAGGAAGAGCTGGAGAAAGCACAAACCCTGATGGAAGTATTCAAGAAAAAAAACATCTCTGTAAAGGATACTTTTTATAAACTGCTTGGCTTTGTAGAGAGACAGTATTTTAATAGCTTCTTCGATAATGCCACTGCTTTTTTTGGGCACCTTTCTAAAAACTTCAAAAACACAGGCATGCTAACCGGCATGCTGAATTATGCAAAAAAACATATCCGTAGTTTTGCAGAACGTGATCAAAGTGAACTCGAATATTTAGCGAGTTTGGATACATTGACTTCCTTCTCGTCCATGAAGAGTTGCAAAGGTGTGCCCAAGCTTGATGAAGTGAGAGAGCTGCTGAGCTGGTCGGAATGGAAAGACAATAATGGCGAGTTCAATATGGAGCTGTTCCGTGCTTTCTCGTCAATGAATACTTGCAAAGGCTTGCTCAAACATGAGGAAGTGAAAGAGATATTGGGCTGGCTGGTATGGAAAGACAAGGATGACGGGTTCAACATGGAGCTGTTCCGCGCCTTCTCATCCATGAATCATGCCAGGGGCCTGCTCAAACATGAGGACGTCGAAGCGCTGCTGGGCTGGCCGGAATGGAAAGACAAGGATGACCAGTTCAATATGGAGCTGTTCCGCGCCTTCTCATCCATGAATCATTCTAAAGGCATGCTGAAACATGACGACGTGAAAGAGGTGCTTGGCTGGGCTGAATGGAAAGACAAGGATGGCGAATTCAATATGGAGCTGTTCCGGGCCTTAGCGTCCATGAACAGCGGCAGAGGCATGCTCAAACATGAGGAAGTGAAAGAGCTAATGGGATGGCCTGAATGGAAAGACAAGGATGATGCGTTCAATATGGAGCTGTTCCGCTGCTTCTCATCTTTGAATCATAACAAAGGCATGCTCAAACATGAGAAAGTGAAAGAGGTAGTGGGCTGGCCGGAATGGAAAGACAAAAATGGCAAATTCAGTATGGAGTTGTTCCGCGCCTTCTCATCCGTGAATTGTAGCAAAGGCATGCTCAAACATGAGGAAGTGAAAGGGGTGCTGGCCTGGCCGGAATGGAAAGATAAGAATGGCGAGTTCAGTATAAAGCTGTTCCGCACTTTCTCATCTATGTACGCCAGTAAAGGCACTCACAAACAGATGGAAGTGAAAGAGATGCTGAACTGGCCGGAATGGAAAGACAAGGATGGCGAGTTCAACAGGGAACTCTTCCGCACCTTCTCATCGATGTTCACCTCGAGAGGTGCACCCAAACATAGGGAAGTGAAAGAGGTACTGGGCTGGCCGGAATGGAAAGACGAGGATGGTGTGTTCAATATGAAGTTATTTCGCGCTTTCTCATCGATGAATAAAGGCCATGGCGTGCCCAACCATGAGCAAGTGAAAGAAATGCTGGGCTGGCCGGAATGGAAAGACAAGCACGGTGAGTTCAGTACGGAGCAGTTTCGCACTTTCTCGTCCATGAATCATGCCAGGGGCATGCTCAAACATTGGGAAGTGAAAGAGGTGCTGGGCTGGCTGGAATGGAGAGACAAGGATGGTGAGTTCAGTATGGAGCGGTTTCGCGCCTTCTCGTCCATATGCGCCAAAAGAGGCATGCCCGGACGTAAGAAAGTGAAAGAGGTGTTGGACTGGCCGGAATGGAAAGACAAAAATGGCGAGTTCAGTATGGAGCGGTTCCGCGCCTTCACGTTCATGAATCATAACCATGGCGTGCTCAAATACAAGGAAGTGAAAGAGGTACTGGGCTGGCCGGAATGGAAAGACAAGCATGGCGATTTTAGTATGAAACGGTTTAACGCTTTCTCATCCATGAATCATGGCCAAGGAGTGCCCAAACATGAGCATGTGAAAAAAGTGTTGGACTGGACACGTTGCGGGGGTAAACCCAATCACTTGCTCCTGCAAATTATGACCAAACTCTGGAAATCAGAAGGGCTACCTGCCACTGAAACGCTGCAACACCGGGAGACACAGCTGAAACAGTGGCTGTTTACAGAATTTACTGAAGAAAATAACGACTCTGATAACGAAGAGGGCGACAAATGGAATCGCCAGATAAAAACAGTTGCTCTTTACCTCTCCACCTATAAACCAGACTGGTCAATAAGCTGGGCAGTTTTAAAACAGTTTTACCAATGCCATGAAAGGACTAAAACCGTTCCGATATCGGAATCATTGATAAAGCTTCTGTCTTCTTATGGAGGGAAAGGCATCGAGTGCTACCTTAAGGCTAATCAACAGGACCGGGATTTTTTGCGGCAACATTCGGGTAAAACCGTGCCTTTGCACGTATTAAATCAAGCAATGGTTCTTTTTTCTTCCAATGAATACAGAGGGCGTTTTGTCTATTTCGTCAGGCGGTTGAAATCATTGCCAGACAAGAGCCAATGGGAACAGCTCTCAGCCCGGTTACGACAATTATCGGGGGTGCTGGAACTCGACTATATGCAAAGACTCTATTGGGAGATACTGGAACCCTTGACAAAAGATGATCAGCTCCGTTTTCTGGACGCCAACCATGCAGGGGCTCTATTCAACCTGTTTCCCTCGTTGAGCGCCCTGAATAAACTCAGCAAAGAGCATTCCTCCCAATGGTTAAAACGGCTGCTTGAAGCTTGCCTTGGACTAAAAAACCATGACATCACAAAAGAAGGCATCCAAATACTTTTTGAAGCGTTACTCAGAACCCATTGCCTTCTGCCCTGGGATCACGAAATCCCCGATCACTTTCTCTCTGGAATGCGCACAACAGACACCAACACCGTTGAGATACCTGTATCTGGACTTATTCCATCGGGAGAACAGCTGGCCCTGAGCTATATCACCGTGCTGATGCACAACCTCAATGAGATGTTCTTCACTGTCAGAGGGCAGTGGCTTGAGGTTGAGGTGCCGGGTGACAGTGTTCAGATCTACCGTTTTCCAATGCCGCAGCTGAAAATAAATGATGAAAAAATGGAAATCAGCAACTGGTCAGAGGATCAGTTCCGGTTTTTTTTGAAAATCACTGATATGCCTGAATACTATTATTTGACAGCAGATGATTGGCAAAGGCGTTTAAGATTGGATTACCCGTTATACATTCAAAGACGCGAAGCCAGATTATCCGCAAACAGAGAGCCCGGGGCAAAAGATGCCATTGAAGCAGCCCCCTTCAAACCTTTACCTGTATATGTTCTGGCTAACCTGATCAACACTAAGATGACCATCAACCTCATCGCATGGAAATCCCTTGACCAGCATAAAGAGAGGCTGCCTGGATCCTTGCTTGGCAAACTGAGAGAAAGAATCGAAGCATCAGGGGCAGAATGCCCCGATGAGATCAAAGAATCACTGTCCCAATACCTGAATAATGTCCAACCCACGAGTGCTGAAGCCTGTGAGCCGTTCATTGAATCGGTAACACAAAGCATTACCCCACCAGACGAAAAAACAGAAAAACAGGCGTTTCGCAATTTATGGTTAAAGCTCAACCAGACAGAAGTTTTTAGCACCGAAATACTGACATTACTGGACGAGTACTGGGA
>NZ_JAHHPQ010000232.1:0-1892 GCF_024606245.1 Endozoicomonas sp. SESOKO2 | reverse complement strand
TACTCCTGTGATTTTCAAAAAAATCCTGAACTGCTCCTCTGACCAGTTGCTGATTGCCACTGTTTCATCCTGTATTTTCAGCTGTGGCACGGGATAGCGATAGATCTGAACACCGTCATCCGGCACCTCAACCTCAAGCCACTGACCTTTAACGGTAAAAGACATCTCGTTGAGGTTCCGCATCAACACAGCGATATAACTCAGGGCGAGCTGTTCTCCTGATGGGATAAGTCCGGAGACGGGTACCTCAACGGTGTTGTTGCCGGTCGTTCGCATCCCGGAAAGAAAGTGGTTGGGGATATCTTGATCCCAGGGCAGAAGGCTATGGGTTTCCAGTAGCGCCTCAAAGATTAGCTGGATGCCTTCTTTGGTGATGTCATGGTTTTTTAGCCGAAGGCAGGCTTCAAGCAGCCGTTTTAACCATTGGGAAGAATGCTCTTTGCTGAGTTTATGCAGGGCGCCCAACGAGGGAAACAGGTCGAATACAGCCCGGGCACGGCTGGCATCCAGAAAACGCAGCTGATCATCCTTTGTTAAGTTTTTCAGGATTTCCCAGTAGAGCCTTTTCATATAGTCGTGTTTCAGCACCCCCGACAATAGTTGCAACTGGGCTGAGTACTGTTCCCACAGGCTTTTGTCCGGCAATGACTTCAGCCGCTTGGCGAAATAGACAAAACGCGATCTGTATTCATTGGCAGAAAACAGAACCATTGCCTTATTTAACACGTGCAAAGGCACGGCTTTAGTCGAATGATGCCACAAAAAATCCCGGTCTTGTCCACTGGCGTGAAGGAAACGTTCGACGCCTTTCCCTCCATAAGAAGAAAGAAGCCTTATCAATGATTCCAGCATCAGAAAAGCTTTGGTATTTTCATGGAATTGATGAAACTGTTTTAAAATCGCCCAGTTTAATAACCAGTCTGGCTTAAGGGTGGAAAGATAAAGAGCAACCGTTTTTATCTGGCGATTGGAATTATCATTCTCTTCATTCTCTGAATCGCTATTGTATTCGTCGTCCTCTTTACTATCTGAATCACTTTTATCTTCAGTAAGTTCTGTTAACAGCCACTGTTTTAGTTGTGTTTCCTGATGTTGCAGCGCTTCGATGTCAGGTAGCCCTTCTGCTGTCCAGAGCCTGGTCATAGTTTGCAGGAGTCGATGATTGAGCGCACCCCCGCAACTTGTCCAGACCATCATTTTTTTCAATCGCTCATGGCTGGGAACGCTTTTGCCATGATTCATGGACGAGAAGGCGTGGAACAGTTCCATATTGAACTCGCCATCCATCTCTTTCCATTCAGGCCAGTCCAGCACCTCTTTTACATCATCATGTTTGAGTATGCCGTGGCCATTATTGATGGAGGAGAAGGAGCGGAAGAGCTCAATATTGAACCTGCCATTCTTGTCTTTCCATTCCGGCCAATCCAGTACCTCTTTCACTTCCTCATGTTTAAGCATGCCCCTGTTGCAATTCATGGACGAGAAGGCGCGGAGCAGCTCAATGTTGAACTTGCCATCCTTGTCATTCCATTCAGGCCAGTCCAGCACCTCTTTTACTTCCTCATGTTTTGGCATGCCTTTACAGCTGTTCATCGATGAGAAAGCGCGGAACAGTTTTATACTGAACACACCATCCCTGTCTTTCCATTCTGGCCAGCTCAGCACCTCTTTCACTTGCTCATGTTTGGGCACGCCTTTGCCATGATTAATAGACGAGAAGGAGCGGAACAACTCCATAATGAACTCGCCATCCTTGTCTTTCCATTCCGGCCAGCCCGGCATTTCTTTCACTTCCTTATGTTTGGGCATGCCTTTGCCATTATTCATGGATGAGAAGGAGCGGAACAGCTCCATGCTGAACTCGCCATCCTTGTCTTTCCATTCCGGCCAGC
>NZ_JAHHPQ010000231.1:0-1954 GCF_024606245.1 Endozoicomonas sp. SESOKO2 | reverse complement strand
TGGATATAAGGTTAAAAGACAATCACAAATGCCGGGAAAACTCAGGCCACGATCCTTGCTGCATCTGCCTTGAAGATGTCTTCCACGGCTGCCTGATACTGCCCTGTTCTCACAAAGTTCATAGGGATTGTGCCATTGCAATGATTGAAAACGGGATAAGAACCTGCCCCATGTGCAGACAACCTCTACCCCTTCCGTCAGATGAAAACAATAATTAACCATCTGACCGAATTTAATAGTCGCTGCTGGTGACCGCTTCAGGTTTGCAGCGTGGCAGCACAGGGTAAGAAATCCATATAGCCATTCAGAAATACTTGGCTACTCTCTATGTCTACGAACAATAACGATGAAAAGTAATGCTCCTTTATTTTTCCACGGCAGAAAGTCAACACAAATTGTTCTGAGGTTTTCTATCAGGGAAATCAGAGCGGGTTGGCATTATTGACACAAGTTGTGTAACGAGACTTGAATGCATTTTTACCGCTTATTAGTAGTATTTGTTCTTTCCCTGCATGCTATTGCGATTGCGCCATTATGCAATTCTTCAACCATCGTTGACTGGCATAATCCGGGTGGGCAAAAGGTTCGGCTTGAAATCAACGGTGGTATAGTGCCTCAGGTTGTGAGTCAGTGGCAACTCTATTCCGACAATATAAAAGACAGTGATCTGAAAACCGGGCAAACCCTGAATAACACAGTGACACTGGCAGGAGACAATCTGGCTGGTAGCGCCGATTTGCCCGGAGGCAGCAACGGGGGCTTCTTCTATTCGTTTCCCTCTCCACCCTCCTGCAGTGGCGGAGATGGGTGGCTACCTCTCGAGCGCATTGCCTTGAAGACCCATCTTACTGTTGGCATAAAAGCAGGTAATGATGGTGGAAAACCCTCTGGCAAGGTACCCGATGAAGAATCAAAAGACGAAAATAACGATCATCAAAAAGAGCAAAGAGATGAACCTGGAGGTCAGGAGAGCAGATCACCGGGACAATCTAATGATGGCAGTGGAAATAACAGAAAAGACGACAATGGAGAGGAGAATGAACAAAATGCTACGACTCAAGACCTTCAGGAACTTGCGAACCAGCTTATAGCTCTCATTGAATGCG
Organism: Endozoicomonas sp. SESOKO2; assembly: GCF_024606245.1. Taxonomy (NCBI): domain Bacteria; kingdom Pseudomonadati; phylum Pseudomonadota; class Gammaproteobacteria; order Oceanospirillales; family Endozoicomonadaceae; genus Endozoicomonas; species Endozoicomonas sp. SESOKO2. Next base: position 848 of record NZ_JAHHPQ010000231.1, on the reverse strand, counting down.
GCGATCCCAATGCCGTTTTTATGCTGAGGGAAATACTGGATGTGCTAGACATGCCTCAGCGTTTGCAGGTTCTGGAAACAACAGGTACAAACGCCAGGGGTAACCCTGTCACTCCTCTTGAGGCAATACTGGAACTGCAACGTTCTGTCAAAAAAAATTCATTGCGCAATCGGTTTATCAAACAGCTGATAGAAGCCACAAGCGATAAAACACGGACTTTGAATGACCCTGATATTCTGTTTTCACTCCAACCGATCATTCCACCTGCCCGGGCACTGCCCGAGACTGGCGTCAACAACCTGAGGATTTTGTATAAGATTGTTCAGGATATAATCCGCAGGATTAATCAATCTGACCAACAAACACTTATAGGACAATTTGAAAAATATTGCTTTATCGAGTACTTCCTTCAATTATTCCTGCTCTATTCAAACCCACTTGAACCTATTCGTGAACTGTTAGGGAAAATATCAGATTCAGTCATAAGCCGTGATATTGTGATTCATGCGCAAACATTAACGCTCCCCATCTCTTTTCGCGATGCCTTTATAGAGCTTGAACAGCACCCATCCCGCCATGAATCAGCACACCTCTCAAATGAGCTGATAAGGCGGACACATACTTTCCACTCTTCACTAAAAGTACCTTTAATAGCGCCTGTAATCAGTCACAGTGATAATACCGCCAACGCTACGACTGCCAGCAATGCAATCAGATTCACCGATTCCATCCGGCAAGTTAATGGCTCCCACAGTGCCTCTGGCTCTGGCTGCTGTTCCCCTGACTTCCCCACGGATAGATACTTACAGCAGGGAGCAAGGCCAAAGCGACGAGCCCTTGCAAATCAG
>NZ_JAHHPQ010000230.1:0-1831 GCF_024606245.1 Endozoicomonas sp. SESOKO2 | reverse complement strand
ATCCAACCGCTGGGCACTGTTGATGATGGCATTTAACCGATCCGGGTCTACCGAGGCAGTTTGACCCTCATCGGACCTCCTATGAGCACCCGGCTTTTTACAGGCATCCGGCAGTAACCACCAACAGGCCACTTTCATAAAATCCCGCACTGACGGATTCTGTCGGGTGCCATGGGTGATGACGCTATTAATGGCCTTGCGCCAGTGTCGGGGCAGGAGCTTTGGGGACTGGTCAACCCGTTGTGCCCGCCGGGCAGCCAGTATCAGGTTATTCAACACCCCTTCGGTCAGTTCAGGCAGAGGGTTACAAAGGTCGGGAGGCACGGTTTTAAACGCTTCGTAAATTTGTTGAAGCGCTTTTCGTGGCATCTCAGCCCGGGGGATATCATGCTTAACCTCATTGATCCCCCAGATATCGACCCCGGGACACGGTTCACCCGTGGCTATTATCGAACGCCATAGTGGAGATGAACTTTTCAAAAACTCAGGCCAGAGAACGGTGACACGAGCTTCCGGGTAAGCCTGTAATTGGCCATTAACCAACAAAGGTTGCCCAACGGCCAGGGGCTCCAGAAGTTGCTGGAGGTTTGGATTAGTCTCGAGCCCCCGCAATATGACCGGCCCACCAGAGTTTAAAGCCTCCTGCAACTCACTCTGACGTCGTCCAAAATGTGCCTTTTGTTCCGAGGCGATATGGATATTATCAAACAGCTGACTGAAGCTGGTCTGTTCATTAAGCTGAATGACCAAAGGTGATTCAGAGTGATTATTGATCCAATGACTTGCCTGGGCATACTGTTGATACGTGACGGTACTAAGGGCGGCGTGACCGCTATTTTTTTCCTTTGAGTGAAGGTCAGCGAACAAAGGGTATTTATCGGTTTCTTCCAATTCCAGAGCTTTTGGTTGCCGTTTGGTATGAGCCACCTGCAGTCTGAGCTCCAGACCTGTCGTTTCCCGAATCCTGTGCAGTGAACCCAGTAAACAAAACCAAAGTGCCTCAGTGAGGGGAGATGTGACGGTGACTACACCACCCGCTCGAACTTGTTCCAACAGACCCGTATTAGGAACTGCATAGCCCTCCGGGACAATGGCAATGGGGCTCAGCCACTCCCTGATATTACTCTGGTTAATGATGATCGGGTCTTTTGGTTTATTTGGGGAGAGCCCTTTATCAAGTTTTTCCTCACTCAAGCCGGGCAGAGAGTGGAACAGGCTTTGGAACAGTGAATTAAGCTCATCTTTACCTACCGGCATCTGATAAAAATGAACATTGTCCGGTAACTGACAGATCTTGCCATTGCTCTCATAACTTTTTTGCGCCAGCATCTGTCGAATCGTCTGTTCAAAGGCCAGATCCTGCCAATTGGCCCCTTTCAGAATTACCCGTTGTCCGTCCTTCAATAGTTCAAACCTGCCGGGGATGTGCCGGATCCGCCCCTGCTCACTCACTCCGGGACCACCCAGAAGCAACTGTCGCCAGTGACTGTGCAAGTGACAGTTGATAAGAATGGTATTGCCGTCGTCCATAACCCTTTCGCCACAAGGAAGTTCAGCCAATAACGGAGGAACCTCGCTGATGTGCATCGATGAGTCCTTGCCATTCTCCGGGTCGAACTGCCAGGTATTTCCCGGCCGATTAATTCGCCGCCAGAAATCAGCCCCCGGAGCGTCATCACACCGGCCAACCGATGCCAACTGTGCAGGATCTGCCACCACCAGCAGAGCAACATGCTCACCCAGGGGGCGTTTACTCTGACTGACTTTGTCGTACAGACAGGGGTTGTCCGGGTCCAGCAGATCGTTAAATTTTGGTAGCTCCTCACTGGTG
>NZ_JAHHPQ010000229.1:0-3902 GCF_024606245.1 Endozoicomonas sp. SESOKO2 | reverse complement strand
GCCGTTACAGCCCACCAGTCTTGATTTACAGAATGTGGCCAGGGCCGTCATCCGAAGGGGTGATTTTACCGAAGACGGGCTGCATCAATGCCTTAATCAGCACTACCGGCTTTATCTGATGGCTGCCGGAATATCGTTGGAGGCACTGCCAGAGTCTTCGGCTCTTACCATGAGAGAGGGCGGGCTTGATTCTGAGCTTTGTAAATGGTTCAACCAAACGGTATCGAACATTGATCGTCCGTGGTTAATACAACGCAGTAATCTCAACAGTGTGGATGAAAAACGCTACGAAATTCGTATTAAGGCTGATCTGAATGATGAGGAAGCCAGAAAAGAAATTATCAAAATGATGGCTCAGGCCAGGTGGCAGGCATCTGGTCTTTCCCTGGAGCCGGATCAGTCGGACGATACGCTCACCCGGGCACTGTACCGACACTGGCAGCAACGCTGGTTTGATCGTGAGTTCAGCCAGAAGGTCGTGGATGCTAATCAGGTATTTCCCCTGACGGAAGAAGAGAAACAAACGCTGAAATTATCAGCGTCCCGGCCTTATCTTAGAGAGGCTGAAAAGCGAATAGAGGGTTGGAACTCAAATGCAGTTCGATTGTGGCCGGAGTTTTGGCATCAGATGAGCGATCTGCCAAACCGTTGGGTTGGAGATCTTATTAACGAAGTGTTAGCTGTTGGGGGTGATAAAGCGCCTGAACGATACATTCCAGAAGTCCGCAAGAAACAGGCTGAGAAATTAGACCGGGAAACACACTATCAGCACCTTGAGATGCCGCAAGTTAACGATTATAAAATTTTCAATACACAGAACCATTCTTCCCATATGTACCGCTGGTGGGCAAAGAATATTGATGTCTCTGCCAAGGGCGATATCAGACTAACCGATTTTAATGATGAACATATTCAGGGGTTTGAAATCCTTACACCGGAACCATTACCGGGGTGTGATCAGGAATTGATATTAGCAAGCGATCAAACACTGGCCACCATAGAGATGTCATCGAAGAATGGTCAATATCGATTGCCCAGCCTTACGGTTAACGACTATATCGTTGCCCTTCGTATCGAACCCCATTCGGCATGTACTCTGGTAAGGGGTCGATATACCGGGCTTCACACACTGTCTATTCCTGAGGCCAAAGCGGAACAGGTGATTAAAATTGCCTATGTTGTTGAATCCAGAAAAACAGACAGAAAAACACCAACCGAATCCCGACCAGAACCATCAAAACGTTTTGATGCCTGCTGCTCAGAAGGGATGAAAACAGTACTGGACAAGCTGTTTACAACCATTGATAAACGCCCACGCGAAGTCCCGAAGCTTTTGCGGGCCATAAACGACGCTGAAGACATACCTCAACAGATTGAGGCGATCACGGACTATTGCAGACAGTTTGACGGTAATACTAAACCAAAGAAACATAACAATTTCTTTAAATTCCTGGTAACACAGCGGCAAGGTAGCTGTCGACATCGTGTGCCTGTTTTTATCGCTTTTTGTCGTTATTTTGGGATTCCATCCCGGCAAATTGATAACCGTATCCACTGCTTTGCCGAGTATTCCGGAGATGGAGGTCAAACCTGGGAGCCAGTGGATTTGGGCGGGCTACCTCTACAGTCAACGGAAATCATACCTGACTTCCAGCCCAGCAGGAAAATCGGTAGTTCCAGCACTTCATCAAAGAAGATTCAGGATCTCATGAAAGGGGCTGATTTAGCACAACAGCAAGCTCTGGCTATAGCCTGTGGCATACGCTTTGAGGAACTCAATAAAGCCCTTGAGACAAACAGTGCATTGCTAGCAACTAATCTAAGTTTTTCCGAAATAGTCTGGAACCTTTGGAGTGAAGGAGACCTAACCAGTTTTTCCATGGGCGTCTCAATAATCGAATTGCCAGAGACAAACGTATTGAATAGTTACGACGATATTTTGGGAATGATGCCTGAGACAGTCAAACAAATATTGTCCAATAGTGATGAAGATCAGGTCACTGAACTACTCAGGTCTCTCTATCCAAAAATAATTGATCAGGTTCCCTTTGGTGCTCAAATGTGGTTGCACGCAATGGTAAAAATATTGGAAGACAGTTGCTTGGCCAAGCCTTCGGTTAATCGCTTTGCCCTTGAAGTCCTGAAATCGGGTTGGCTGGATCCATTGCCGACCTATCAGAAACATATTATTAGTGCTGTTAAACATCATTGGCTATTGGTACGCCTGGAAGGTGTCGATGAACTGATGGTTGAGGCCGCCCGTTGCCTGAAAAAATGGTATAAGCAATTATTGTCCAGGGAAAAAAATTGTCTGCTATGGCTGCTGGCTTATAAACGCTTTCGAGAGGGTTCAGATGATGCTTTCTTCTTGAGTCATTGTCATGATGGGTTTTCATCATCCCTTGAATGTAAACTTGCCTATCCATCTATTCAGTCCGCCTGGAGGAGCGAGCCTGAGGGCATTCCCAATATAGAACGAATGCTGGCTCACCATCCGGCGTTTCCAAAGTTAATCTCAGGAGGGGCGAACCACCGTCCGGTGATTATCATGGGGACACCTTTCTGGAGCAACATAGAGTTGTTTCATATAAAGGCCGAGGCCCTGCTTCAACGAAAAGTTGAGAACAATCCGGTTTTGAAGCAGTTAGTGAAAAAAAACAATGAATATGAGGCGAAGTGTAAACAATACAATACTGCTCTGTATGAATTGAGAAAAGAAAGCCGTGACGCATTAACGCGAACGCCTTCTGGTGAGAAATCTCAAGATCAAACAAAAATATATGAGCAAAAAAAACGTACTATCGAAAGCGATTACCAAGACAGTCTAAAGTCCCTTGAAGTGTCCGATGTGGAACAAAGACTTCTGAAAGATTTAAGAGAGAAATGCAGGCAAGCGATTGAGCAGGCCTTCAGTCATTATCTATATGGGTTGACACACTCGAAAGGCAGCTGCTTAACGTATTGTTGGGGCAATGCTACCATCAACAGGCCACGCTTTTTAAACAACTATGGCTCTCATGATCCATCCTCACCAAGAGAGCTGTACGCCATGATGTCTGAAATTGAGTGCTCTTATGAGTTTGAGAAATCGGTTAAGGATGAATACTTACGGCAGACGCTCAACGCCAGTAACGCTCTGGTGCTCAAATCCGATGAGCTGACAAAAATTGCCAATGAGTTTTTGAACAGTGTGAATTTGAATTCGATTTATGACTCTTTATGACTCAATGGATATTTAATAGCAGTCTGGTGACGATGCGTTTTACGAGACCGATGACTTCCTTTAATGGTTACGGGTAACAATCCAGGTGAAACTTTCGTCCTTTTTGTAAGTCTTATAACTAAACACTTTCGATAAATTTCTTCAAATTGCAGTAGGGAGTTTGACTATGGATGGTCAGATTGGCACAACAACAAACAAAATCATTTCTGGTAGTGAGGTGCCTGACAGTGGCGTGCCAACCAAGACAGCAAAGCTGGAGTTATCGTCAGAAAAGAAGGTAACAATCTGCGAACAGTTCACCTCCAAATTAACCCTATCATCACCTCCGGTTGTGTCGCCTGACAAAGCGAGAACTGTATCCCGAACAGATTCCTCGCTCTCCAGAGCTTCTCATTCCTTCGATTTTCGTTTTGTCGCTAGTGATGATGAGGTTCGACAGCTTTTAGTGGCTCAGACCGGCGATGCACATCAGGATGTCATCCTTATCTCCCACCCCGATGACCTCTCACAGGCTAGTCTGGTGAGTCGGTTGAGCATTTCTGACGATGGTCGCCACACTCTCCTTTCAGGCAAACTGTTTGAAGGTTCACAGCCGCTCACCCTGGTGATAGATATCCGCAAACTCACCAGTGAGGAGCTGCCAAAATTTAACGATCTGCTGGACCCGGACAACCCCTGT
>NZ_JAHHPQ010000228.1:0-1243 GCF_024606245.1 Endozoicomonas sp. SESOKO2 | reverse complement strand
TATCGCTTCGGGCGATCAGCCCCCGGAACTGCAACGTCTGGGTCAATCACTCTTTATCAATGATGAGGCTCTCCTGGCAGCTGCGGCCTCTGCCTACATCCAGGTTCATCTCCTGAAGGAGGACCTGCAACAGCAGGTACTAAACGAACTATTGGCACACAACAAACCCGTCGGCTATGTTGTACACGTCGAGGATGACACACAGGTTTATCCTCTGCCTGCGGGTTATCCAAAGTTGGAAATAACAGAAGCTCCGGGGGAGGATATTGTTTTTCATGGTCAGATGCCAAATCCGGATGACGTCGCTTTTGTAGAAACCCTCTACAAACTCTGGGCAGAAGCTGGGGTTAATAATCGCGCCCCTGCAGGCATAACAGAGCTTCTCAAACATAAGATCAAAAGCTACGAGTTCGTCATCCGAAGCAGGCAGATGGCACTGCTGGAGGAGATTGTTGCACGACACGATATCGGCGTTAACAAAGATCAACCGACGATGCTTTCTAACGAAGATAAACTGGCGGTGCGTTCCCTTGCAAATTACGAATCCCTCCAGCAGGCATTGGCGCTGGCTACTCCAAATAAACCATATAAACGTCAATATGAGTTCACACTGGAACACATCAGAGCCGCTTCATCAGTCATCACGCAAACCCGGATGTATAAGCAACTCGAAGAACACTTTGGCTTCAAACCCGTACTTAAAAAACTTCTGATGAACCCGCACTTTTTACAGCATATTCGAAAAGTGATACCCGTTGTCGGCGATATCAAACAAGCGCAGATCGATCCCGAAAAAGACGAAGAGTTTACTGCCAGAGTGATGACCGACATGACCAGACAGCTGCTTGAGTTATCCAGGAACCTGGAGAAGCTGCGGGCAAAACATGCCAGACCGGGCACACTTAACGAAAAATTAATTCGCGAAGCGGCAACAGAACTTGGTATTGATAACTGGGATGATATCCAGTCATCAGAAGAACAAGCCAAAATTTTCAGAAAGAAAATTCATGAAATCACGCAGGCGTTGGCTACAACCTTTGCTGCAACAGAACAGCCTGATTATGGAATTATAATGACAAAACTGGCAGCTCTTGAAAATCAGTTCGGTATGACTCCGGACAATGAAAACGATCTTGTTGCCCGCTTTCAGTCTGTTCAACAGCATATACAACATAAGACAGAACTGGCCGACGAGGAGGCTCCGGAGAGACTGGCCAACCTGGAAAGTAAGCTCGGCCTGATT
>NZ_JAHHPQ010000227.1:0-6662 GCF_024606245.1 Endozoicomonas sp. SESOKO2 | reverse complement strand
GAGAAGGGCAATACCGAGTGCGTAAAAGCCCTGACCGAGGCCGGGGCAAGGTAGGGAAGACAGGCTGGGAAGGGAACAAAAAAGGTATTATGTTAACCAGTAAACTTATCACTTACTGAAACTTGAAGAGAAACCTGAATAATGGCTTTTTATTGCAGTCTTCCGGGAGGCAAGCGGCTCACTGTCTCGCTTACTTTGTGCAGAATATCCTGATCAGTGGCGGGCTCTTTTCGAAGCCACTCCTCAAAAGCTTCTTTTCCAAGCGTTAACTGGCCCAGCTTTACCAGAAAACTTCGGGCACTGGACAGGGTGAGAAGATGATTGGATGCCAGCACATCGCCACTTCGAAAGTCGTCATAGGCATTATCCACAGCATCACGAAGACCGTTCAGATAGCTTCCGGCATCAGCAAACTCTGCCAGCAAACGATCTGTAGACTGTTTTGGGTGTTTAAGAATTTCTGTCTCAATACTGTTCAGAAAATCTTCTTGAGCATGCCCCTCCCCCGTATAAAAAGCTCTCTGATGCATCAGCTGCCGCACAGAAAAAATACCTTCCATAAAGGCTTCTGTTTTTCCTTCTTTCAGAGAAGACAAGGCTGTTTCCACCTTGCCTTTGATTTGCTCATCCAGTCGTGGAACAGCCCGGTTGGCCCAGTTCGAAGGTTTTAAGAGCGCCAATCGAAATTTGACCTCCTCCATCGTCATTCTTTTGATTCGTCTTTGGCCAAAACTACGCTTGAATGGACTGCTCTTGAGATGACCCAGCTTCCTTTTTAGCCCATCTGGAATGGTGACTTTAAAGCGTCCTTTCCAGCTGCCAGACTTTGGCTGAACCTGCTGAGGGTGAGCGTCCGTTGTATTTTGATACGCAGGCGTTTCGCCGACTTTCCTGACCATAGGATTAAGTTCCGATTTTCACTGCTTATTTTTATCGGAAGGCAGGAAGGAAACTGTTATGAGCTGGAACTGCCTCCTGCTTATGAAAAAAGATCAGACCATCAAGCGAGAGAGATCAACACTGGCTACCACGTTACTCCGCTGCTCTTCTGAACACCAGGGGACAACACCAAGGCAGGGTGCATGAATTGAGCGCTTAAGAGCTTCAACGTTTTCCTGAAAACGGCTCATGTCGGGATCAACCTGATTGGCCACCCAGCCCGCCAACTGACAACCACTTTGCAAAATGGATTCGACGGTCAGCAGGGAATGACTGATACACCCCAGCTTCATTCCTACCACCAGAATCACCGGAAGATTCATCGTCTTGGCCAGATCTGCCAGCATTTCACGGTCGTTCAGGGGAACTCGCCAACCCCCTGCTCCTTCAATGAAAGAAAGATCATGACGGGTCATCAGTGCTCCACGGCAAAAGCCGGTCAAACGATCCACAGTGATACGCCGTCCTTCTTCCTGTGCCGCAATATGAGGTGCAATGGGGGGGGCAAAAAGCACCGGATTCACCTGTGAATAACTCAACTCGACATTCATGGCGCTCATCAGGTTCAGAGCATCATCATTTCTTGGTCCGTCCGGGGTCATGTCGGCACCCGCAGCCACCGGCTTCAGAGCCAGTGTTTTCAGCCCTCTGTTATTGGCAGCCTGCAGCATGGCACAGGTGACAAAGGTTTTCCCGGCATCCGTATCGGTGCCAGTGACAAAAAACGTTCTAGGCATCGGCAGGTTTTCTCAAGATCCCATACAACAGTTGATAAGACAGGGGGAGACCAGCATCCACCCGGAAGGACTCATACGCTTCTTGCAGTCTGGTCAAACGACCCCTGGTCATCAGACCGGATGGACGACCATGCACGGTATTCACCCCCAACGCTTTCAGCTCTCTCAACATCTGGAACAGCTCAGGATAGTAGACAGTTTCGGTCTGCTGTTTGAAAGATTGTGGCTTGAAGCCTGATTCAAGCGACCACAGCTTTTGCTGTTCAAAACTGTCAAAGCTATTGATATGAACATGACTGTCAACCTGTTGCCAGGCCTCTTTCAACTCCGCCATAGTGCCACTGGCCAGGCTGGAGAATACAAAGACCCCATCAGGTCGGAGTACCCGAAAAGTTTCCTCCAGTACAGTCTCAAATGAGCACCATTGAATAGCCAGACTGGAGAACACCAGGTCAACGCTTTCTGACTTAAACGGCAGTGATTCAATATCACCGGAACACCAGGACGCCGAGTCACACTGCGACCGGGCGAACTTAATCATGCCCATAGCCAGATCCAGCCCGGTAACATGAGAATCGGGGAAATGTCCGCAGAGCAAGGAAGTCTCACTACCCGTACCTGAACCCAGGTCCAATACATACTCCGGGCAAGTCCCGGTTGGCAGCCCCATCATGGCTCTGGCGGCCACACGTTTCTGAAGCACCGCAGCGGAGTCATAAGTGGTTGCAGCCCGACTGAAATTGGCAGCAACACTTTGTTTGTTGATGCGGGCTTCTGCCCCACAGTCAGCTGCTGTCAGCCTCGGTTGCATAAGCGGTTAACCTGATCTGCTACCTGTCTGATGGCACCGGAACCCTGATCGAGGAAAAAACAATGGCCGCCTGACATCATCAGAACTTTGTGGCCCGGGTAGTCCTGCTCAACTCTCACAGCGGTGCCAACGGGCACCAGGGCATCATCCCTGCCAAAGCAATGCAGCACCGGACAGCGGATATCAGCCAGCTGGGAACGAACGTCACTGGCACCCAAAAGGTTCAGCAATTGCAGAAGAATCGTGGATTCCAGATCAGCGTCCCGGCGAATCGCTCGTTGCAGATGTTTGGCGACGTCTTTTCGATTACTGTTGCCCATGCTGCAGAGCATTGAAAATTGCTCAACGGTTGCCACAGGATCTTCCTGCATACCGGCATAAAAACTGTCAAAGGTCTGGGGCAACATCGCTTCCGGCCAGTCCTGGTTTCTAACAAAGCAGGGGTTACAACCCAGCGTCACCAGACCAGCGACCTTGTCTGGATGCTGACTGGCGTAGATGGAAGCCAGAGTGCCTCCTAATGACCAGCCGACCAGAATGACGGGGGTGTCCAGCAAATGCATGTCCAGATAGTCCAGCAGTTGCCTCCAGTCGAAGGTTCTGCGCTCCCGAACCAAACCAGGCAGCTGTACCACAGATACTCTTCCATCGCCGTCCAAAGCACTCGCCAGAGGCTCCATAACAGTTGCAGGCATCGCCCAACCACTGACCAGAACAATGGGTAAACTCATGCTACTTCCTCCTGTAACGGGCGTACCGTTCTTTCCAGTGCATACAGTAACTGTTCTACATGTTGTTGTTTGTGAGCTGCACTGAAGGTAATGCGTAACCTTGAGGTTCTTTCAGGAACCGTGGGGGGACGAATGGCCGTCACCAGGATACCCCTTGCTGCCAGAGCGTCACTCATCGCCATAGCGGTATCAGCAGACCCGACAATAACAGGCTGAATGGGAGAGTGCGAGTCCATAAGTTTCAGTCCCATCTGCTGACACTCTTTTCTGAAGTATTTAACCAGCTTATTCAGATGTTCTCTTCGCCAACTCTGTTCCTTCAGAATTTGAAGACTGACTCTGGTTGCCTCTGCGATGGCCGGAGGCATTGAAGTGGTGTAAATGTAGGTTCGGGCAAACTGGATCAGAGTCTCAATCAGGGCTTCGCTCCCTGCAACGAAGGCACCTGCCGTACCAAAAGCTTTACCCAGAGTACCCACCAGAACCGGTAAGTCGCTCTGACCTAAAGAAAAATGTTGAGCAAGGCCTCCGCCGTTTTTACCCAGAACACCAAAGCCATGGGCGTCATCCACCATCAACCAGGCATCATGCCGATGAGCCAATTCCGATAACGCCTTCAGAGGAGCCAGATCACCGTCCATGCTGAAGACGCCATCGGTAACAATCAGCTTGCGCCGTCCATCGGTCCGGTTCAAACGGGTTTCGAGGTTGGCCAGATCCTTGTGAAGATATCGTTGAAACCTTGCCCCTGATAGCAATCCGGCATCCAGCAGAGAGGCATGATTAAGACGATCCTGAAACACCGCATCGTCTTTGCCTAAAAGGGCAGTGATGACTCCCAGATTCGCCATGTAACCATTGGAAAAGAGCAACACCCGCTCACGACCGGTGAACTCTGCCAGCTCTTCTTCCAGCTGATGATGTGCACGACTATGGCCGATTACCAGGTGGGAAGCACCGCCGCCTGTACCGTAATCAGCAGTAGCCTGAGCCATAGCAGCACTGATGTCCGGGTGATTAGCCAGACCCAGATAATCATTATTACAAAAAGCCAGATAAGACTTGCCATCCACTACCACTTCTGCCCCCTGAGGAACCTCAAGCGTCTTCCGTGTCCGGTAAAGGCCTTGAGCCCGGCGAGCCTGAAGGTCTTTCTCAAGGTCAAAAGCCATCAGGAAACCTGCTGACCCATGGCATCGTAATACTGCTCATTATTCAATTCATTGTTTAATAAAGCGTCCTGCTCGCTAAGAGGGCAGATGGCCCCCAGTGCCTGTTCTTCTTGCCCGGTGATGTCATCGCTGTTGATACCCAGCTTGTCGAAGAGTTGTCGGTCACGGCTCTCTGCGGGGTTGGCGGTCGTCAGCAGTTTGTCACCCAGAAAGATGGAGTTAGCGCCCGCCAGAAAAGCCAGAGCCTGCAGCTCATCACTCATGTTTTCACGACCGGCAGACAGGCGTACACAGGAGGCGGGCATCATAATCCTGGCAACGGCAATGGTACGGACAAAGTCGATACCGTCGACTGCTTCGACATCGGCCAGGGGCGTACCTTCAACACGAACCAGCATATTAACCGGCACACTTTCCGGATGTTTGGGCAGATTGGCCAACTGAATCAACATGCCGGCACGGTCTCTTTCTGTTTCCCCCAGACCTACAATGCCGCCACTGCAGATATTCATTCCCGCATCACGCACATGGGCGAGGGTATCAAGACGATCCGAGTAAGTTCGGGTAGTGATGATGCTGCCGTAAAACTCCGGCGAGGTATCCAGATTGTGGTTGTAATAATCGAGACCAGCCAGGGCCAGCTGTCCCGCCTGATCTTCGTTCAACATGCCCAGTGTCATACAGGTTTCCAGACCCATTTCCTTGACCCCTTTCACCATTTCCAGGATGTAAGGCATGTCTTTCTCAGGAGGGTTTTTCCAGGCAGCCCCCATGCAGAAGCGGGTTGCTCCGGAAGCCTTGGCCCGGCGGGCTTCTTCCAGAACCTTGCGCACTTCCATCAACTTTTCTTTGTCCAGACCGGTGTTGTAGTGACCACTCTGGGGACAATATTTACAGTCTTCCGGGCAGGCACCTGTCTTGATGGACAGTAGTGTACTAACCTGCACCCGGTTGGGATCAAAATGTTCTCTATGGGTCAGCTGAGCCTGAAAGATCAGATCATTGAACGGCATTTGGAACAGGGCTTCGACTTCGTCATAGGTCCAGTCATGGCGCAGTTGGCTGGAACATGAGTCCTTGATGCTTGTAGGGTTAGTCATGCTTTTCACTGATTCTTCCGGGCAGAAGCTCTCTGTTGTTAGTCAGGCCTGATATCAGAAATCAAGATTAAAAACAGAATCGATGATAATTAATTGAGACTATGCGTCAATTGTTAAAACGTAACAAGATTTACAAATGGTTAAATTTTAAACAACTCATTACCATGAGCTGTTTGCTGTGCAGAGCGGATACACCGATGAATCAGCCCGTCTGCAACCTTTGCATAAAGTCACTACCGGTTGCAGAAAAACACTGCCGGTCCTGCGGTATTCCTGTTTCACTTAATGCTCCGGACTCTTGCGCCCGCTGTCTCCAGAAAAAGCCTGTGTTCGACGCTTGTTATTCTGCCTTCAACTACGAGTTTCCTGCTGACCATCTTCTCAAACAGATTAAACACCATCAGCAGCTGATCTACCTTCCTCCCGTGACCGATCAATTGAGCCGTAATCTGATTCACCACTATGATGGTCGAGAGTGGCCTCAGGCAATACTGCCGGTCCCGCTTCACAATAAGCGTCTTCGTACAAGAGGTTTCGATCAGGCACTGCTGCTCGCAAGGCAACTGGTGAAAAACCTTCAGCCCTATCAATCGATCAAATTGGAAACGGGACTCATTAAACGGCAGAAGCACACAGACCCTCAACAGGGTCTTAAGGCTTCAAAACGCAGGAGCAATATCAGGAATGCTTTCTCAATGACGGGCACGCCACACTATCAATATCTCGCTATAGTGGACGATGTTGTTACGACCGCAGAGACGGTCTCAGAAATCACCCGGCTACTGAAAAAGCAGGGCGTGGAACGTGTGGATATCTGGTGTCTGGCGAGAACACCTGACCACCGCTCATCTTCACCCGGGTAATGAAACACCTTCTGGCTGGCTGATCGTCCGGCCACTGTGCCCGAAAACTCAGGCAAACATGATGGGACTTCCGATTCTGAAACTATCGACTGACGTACTGCGTCATCACCCCTTGCCAGGCAGTCATATCCTGGTGGTTGAGAATGAACAGACCGGCTTTGCCCTCCCTGAATGTGATGACACTGTCGCTGTCGCAGGAGGCGGGAGAAATGTATCCTGGGTAGATGCGGACTGGCTAGAGACAAAAACCGTCGCATACTAGCAGCCTGTCGGACTTAAGGCTGTCCTACTGCGGTTGCAATAAATTGG
>NZ_JAHHPQ010000226.1:0-1321 GCF_024606245.1 Endozoicomonas sp. SESOKO2 | reverse complement strand
AGCCTGTTAGGTGACTAACGGGAATCTCGCTCCTTCAGGGGCGAGAGGATGTCAAAGACTCTCCCACATAGCTGCGGCTGGCCATCCCCCCCGACTACGGACACGTCAGAGGTTTGTGGCCTGATGTGGTCTCTTCTTTTATGATCCGGAAGAGCTTGTTGGCTATGGGTAGTGCCTCGGGAAGGAAGACAACCCGAAGGTGAAGCGCCCGCTGGACGTGCCAAATGGGCAAGCATACAGGAAATCCTGATCTCTTCGGGGTGACTGTCACCACGTAGATTGAGTAGCCCATCGATTATAATCCAGTCATCAGGGGTGGCAGGCAAATTCCGGTGCACTGTCAAATCATAACTGGGTGCTCCGGCTGGGTCGGTTGCATAGATTGCCCCTGCACTTACTGAGTTTGTGAGGTTGTCTGGTGAACTTTCCCCGGTGTTCAACTGCCATTCAGCGGACCCTCCTCTATCGGGTGATGGTCGGAAACTGCAAACGCCGTGACAGGGAAAGACAAAACAATTTAAACCCAAAGTGTGCAGAGGTTGTTGAGAGCCTCTGTCACCGCCGCCAAACCGGGAATGCCGGGTACTTGTGAAGAAAGTGCTTGTATGTTGGGTTGTTGCTCCTGAAACTTGGTCGCTGAATGATTCTGACAGTGGGTGTGGTTGTTTGTTAAGTCCAGAGTCAGGCACAACAATGATGGTGGCAAACGCTTGCTCCCCCCGTGTCAGCATAGATCGTGCTTTTTGTTGTGCGTTCGGGTTAAACGACGATAAACTGATGTTCCAATAGTTTTTCAAAAGCCAGCCAACTGCAATAACTACTTCTACAGGTGGCCATGAATAAGGGATGGAGCTTAGCGGGGTGTCCTTTGTGTTCAGAATAAGTTCGTAGCCCATTAGCAGATCAGTGGCGTAAAGCCATTGCCAGTAAACCGATTCAATAATGGTCGTTTTTACCCGGTAACCGCCGGGTCTCTGTCGTTTTTTATCAGGCGATGAATATGATTCTGAATAGCCGTTTGTATTGGCAATACCTGACGGGGGATGGCAGTGTACGCTGGTCCTTTTTTATAGAAAAACTCTGGTTTGAAAATCCTGTATTATTTTCAAGCTCGACAATAAAACGCTCTGCGAACAGTTCGGCCTTACAGACGACAGACAACAATATTATTAGCAGTGCTGTATGGAGTGAGTGTCTAATAATTCTATCCTTGTATTCCAGTGGGTAGAGAGGAAGGATAGATCAAGCAAATAAGTCTGTTTTCTAGCAGCCTGTCGGACTTAAGGCTGTCCTACTGCGGTTGCAATAAATTGAGGATAAA
>NZ_JAHHPQ010000225.1:0-1840 GCF_024606245.1 Endozoicomonas sp. SESOKO2 | reverse complement strand
CGAAAAAGCGCAGTTTACAGCGAGTAAATGAGCATTTTGAGCCACTTTTTAACGCCGTATCGGCGAAGCGTTGCACTTTTGCGACAGGCTCCCGGAGGTTCGGGTGAAACTGCGGCCATGAGTCAGCAGCAGGATAAACCTCACCATTGCAAGACTGCCTGTTCAAAAGACCTGCTGAATGCATCAGCCGGGCTTGTTATTCAGAAAGGCTTTTGGTCATGGGAATAAAGTCCAGCATGATTCCACCGGGAGAGTGATAAGTGGAAACTTTATCTCCCTCAAAACCACGACGCCGATAAAAGGGAGCTGCATTCAAAGTCGAATTCAGCTTTATTTGGGAGAGACCGGCTTCTTTCGCAATTTGTTCCAGATGAATCATCATTTTGCGAGCAACGCCCATCCTCATAAACTGTGGGTCGACAAAGATTGCATCGACCGCACTGTCCCTGGTATCAATCATTCCCGTACCGGCTTCTTCTCCTTCCATCATCGCAACAAGAAAATTCTGCTCAACGCTATCCATAAAATTCTCAGAGTTAGAGCCTTCAGTCCAGAGAGTCAAAGCTTCATCACTGTAATGACCGGCATTGAGAAAGTATCGCCAGATTACGAAGTTCAAAAGCTCTCTGAGCATCACTGCGTTGTGCTTTTCTTATTTCCATTCTTGTCAGGGGCCTCCCGCTTTTTTTCTGGAGGAACGGCTTTCAGAATTTACCGGCTCTCACCCTATTCTGATAGCCGCCTCACTGCTCAAAGCTCCCGACTTGTATTTGTCAATAGTAATCCATGATCTTACAGTTCTGATTTGCTTTTGGGCTTATCAGAATAATTAAGACGATAGGCATCGTTTATACCTCCATCTGTATCTCCATAGTCAATCTCATTGCCTGTCTGGTAGTGCCCGGTTTTATCAACGCTGCAAAATTGGTGGCCTCGAATCATGGCCTGAAGCAGGCAATATTCTGTGGAATCAGGGATACCATAAACCGTGTGCGTGGCAAACGGCTGACCATCGCGCACAGCCCAACCTTCGCCTACCCAAGTGATATCAGGCCGATCTTTACGTAAAGTCTGCAGTTCAGACAAGGGCATCAGTTCTTTGCCAACACCTGCATCAAACACCTTGCATTTAGTCGTATGGGTAAACTTTCCAAAAGCGATACCATTGTTTGGCAGAGGTTTTACACACAGGTCGAGATCACTGAACCCGACATCTTTTGGTCTTTCAGCAGAGCAGAACCTGAAAAGACCTACCAGAGAGCCAGAGTTCATCACCCACTTATCAGACTGATCAGGACTGAGCGGATCATTCTTGTGCATAGGCAGTTTGTAGAAACTGGACAGAACCTCTCTTTCTGTAGCATTCAGCCAGAAGTAGTTGCGGCTTCGTTTGATATCATGGCCGTCACTATTCTTTACTTCATAGACACAAAAGTTCTTTTTGTTGTCTGCCGCCTGAACGGGTTCTGTCAGGTCCAGCGCCGCTCTGCCGAAGTACCATTGTGGTTTGCCAGGCTTGACTTCATCATCAATGACTATACACAGGCTGCCATCAGCTGGTAGAACCGACTGGGATTGCCAGCACGGTTCTGCATTAACACCCGGAGAAAGCAACAGGGCAAAAGGAAGACCAAATTTGAGAAATCTCTTCATTACACTATCCTCCTGTTTCAAGAACACTACGCATTAGTCAAGAAGTGTAGTGAATTAATTAGAATGAGTTGATGTTTAAAATTGCTTAAACCGTACACTTTTTGACACATTGAACCCGGTATAAGTTCCCTGGCAGCCTGTCGGACTTAAGGCTGTCCTATTGCGGTTGCAATAAATTGAGGATAAA
>NZ_JAHHPQ010000224.1:0-1408 GCF_024606245.1 Endozoicomonas sp. SESOKO2 | reverse complement strand
CGGCCCTGATCAGGAGTTTCAAACACTCGATATTGCCTTCCCGGGCTGCGATGAATAGCGGGGTCGCGCCATCCTCAGCCCTTTGGGCGTTGAGTTTGGCCCCGGCGTCGATCAGGAGTTCCACGCAGTCGATATTGCCCTTCCGGGCTGCGATGTGCAGCGCAGTGGTGCCGTATTGAGTACGGACGTCGAGATCCGCCTTGGCACCGATCAGGAGTTTCAGGCAGTCGATGTTATTTTCTTGTGCAGCGACGTGCAGCGGGGTGCTGCCTTCATTGTTCTGCTTGTTAAGGTCCGCCTTTGCTTCGATCAGGAGTTTCACGCAGTCGGTTTTATTTTCTTGTGCAGCAATGAACAACGGCGTGGCACCATTCTCGATCCAGACGGTGTTGAGATGCGCCCCCTTTTTGATCAGGAGTTTCACGCAGTCGGTGTTATTCTCTTGTGCAGCCATGAACAGTGGGCTGGCGCCATCCTCAGCCCGGGCGTTAATATCCGCTCCGGCGGTGATCAGGAGCTTCAGGCAGTCGATATGATTTTCTTGCGCAGCGACGTACACTGGTGTGACACCATTCTTTTTCCGGGCGTTGACATCCGCCCGGGCTTTGATCAGGAGCTCCAGGCAGCCGGTTTGATTTTCCTGGGCAGCCAAGTGCAGCGGGGTGTTGCCATTCTCAGGTCCGGCATTGAGATCCGCCTCGGCGTTGATCAGGAGTTTCACGCAGTCGATGCTATCATACAGGACTGCGATGTACAGCGGGGTCATGCCGTCTTCAGTTCGGGCATTGAGATTCGCCTTGGCCTCGATCAGGGCTTTCATGCAGTCGGTGTTATTTTCCTCTGCAGCCGAGTGCAGCGGGGTGACGCCATTCTCAGGTCCGGCATTGAGATCTGCCTTGGCTTCGATCAGGAGTTTCACACAGTCGGTATTGCCTCTCTCTGCCGCTGCCATTAGAGCGGTGATGCCATTCCTATCCTTGATGTTGGGGTTCGCCTTGGCTTCGATAAGGGCTTTCAGGCAGTGGGTATTGCCCATCTCGGCAGCGATGGACAGAGGGGTGGCACCATTCTTGGCCCCGGCGTTGAGATCTGCTCCTTTATTGATCAGGAGTTTCACACAGTCGGTGTTATTTTCCCGGGCAGCGTGGAACAGTGGGGTGACGCCATCCACATTCCGAGCGGTGTTGACGTCCGCTCCGGCGTTGATCAGACGTTTGGCGACATCCGTGTGCCCCCTCATGGATGCCAACATCAAGGCAGTGAAACCACGCGTCATAACGGCATTGACATTGACGCCTTCTGCCAGTGACCTCTCCACCTGATCCAAATCCCCGTGAATACAGGCATTATAAAATGCCTGATTGGGGAAAGATGTATCCGGGTGAGATTCACCGGTGTTCAGATTCAC
>NZ_JAHHPQ010000223.1:0-1118 GCF_024606245.1 Endozoicomonas sp. SESOKO2 | reverse complement strand
TGATGCCATTAACAAGGGATGTTACGGCCCTGACTGGCATCAAGGATTCTGAATGCCTGTGCCATGAATGTGAAAGTGCCGACTGAGCACCCAGTTTAATTTGATCCATTACGTGATCCTCCACTCTTTTTTTTAATTTCCATGATCCATTTGCTATAGGATGATTTATCAAATGTCCGCCCCCAATTGCCACTGCACTCTTTCGGGATCATCATAATGCCCGGGTGCAATACGTATATGATTTCTCATCACATGGGCTGGGGCACCAAAGAACTGAACATCACATTCTTCAGAAAATTTCTTCCAATCATCAATATTAATGAGTGCTCCATGAGAGAAGAAGCTGGCTTGAAGGTCTTCGCCGGTAATCTGTGCAGCCAAGTCTGGTTCCGAGAGAAGGAATGTTCTGTGCATGAGTGTAGCGTTAGGATCGTAAAAAATAACCTTCATGCATTCATCCTGTTTCTTCAATCTCAAGGCCATTGCATGGCCAACTGCTTTAACATCTCCTAATGATGTACGAAAATAAAAGTTCTTTTCATCGCCAGCTGACATATTCCAATACTTTTTCACCAGCCCTTCAATGGCCTCAGAAAACTTTCCCTCAAGGAAATAATATCCATCAGCAAAAGAGGAGCTATGAGTCATTGAGCGGTCTACAAATTGATATTGATGAAAGTGTGCACTTTCGTATGGAAAAGGAGCTGTATTTTCAAAGGTTTTCAGTACTTTTTCTGAGTCGTCTATTCTTTTAAACGTTTCTTTCCCCCGACCAAACACCTTTTTGGCATAAGCCCAGGCGAAATGACGGCAGACTATTGCTTCCCCGGGAGCTCTATCGTCAGAATCGGAGCGATGGACTGTCTCATTAAGGTTTTTGGGGAACCAGGCATTATCAGAGTTGTAAATGGGGATTGGAGCAATACTGCCATCGTCCCTGAAAGCCAGTTTAACCTGAAGACTTCGCCCTTTATCATGCAGTTGATTTACCTTGCTGGTAATATAGCGAGTTGATCTCTCACAGGCTAACGGGATGCTGATGTTATAAGCACTTAATGGTTTTTGGAGTGCTTTAGTAAACCATGCATCAGGGTGTTCTTTCATCAGCTTTGTGGTGA
>NZ_JAHHPQ010000222.1:0-1165 GCF_024606245.1 Endozoicomonas sp. SESOKO2 | reverse complement strand
CGAAGCCGTTGACTCAGGCTGCCAGGCATTCCGGGTTGTGCTCTTTTTCCTGACCGTGGTTTGACCAATAATCACTTGCTGAACACCGTGCTCCTTGTCAGGCAGGCCGAACAACAGTCTCTGTTGATAAGAATACCGGCCCCAGTAATCCATCCAGGCCACCTGGGTTGGGGTATAGCCGGGACGCAGCTTGAGGGCGATCAGTCGGGTGTCGGCCCGCAGCCGGCGAGCGCTTATTGGCACGGAACGCATGGCCTGCCTGAAATCCTGCCGGGTCCGGAAGATTGGGTTGCCGGAGGCTTTCCCGGGCCCCATCTGGCTGAGGTCCAGCGCCACCAGGGACAGGCGTTTCCGGTTGGCCAGGTATTCAGCCTTCGGGGTCTTGATGCGCCATGTCCGGGCATCGGGCTCCAACTGGTAGTCGCCTCGCAATTCGATGCCATCCGGCAAGGCGTAACGGCAGGGAATGGAGGGCAGGGCGGTGAACTCGCTGGGTATCCCGGTCAGCCGAACGGTGCCAGCCTTCCCACAAAAAGGATGGCCCCTGGCGTCCCGGTTGGGCTGGGGGAAAAACTGGAAGGCGTGCTTTCTGCGGGTTTTCGACAGGGCGAGCAGCTCGCCGTCGACATTGACCTTAATCTTGAACTGGTCGTCGGTTTTGGCCGCCAGCAGGGTGCCACTACCGTCCGGCAAGTACCAGAGATCCAGTGGTCCGAAAGCGCTTAACAGGGTGTGATTGGTGACCGGGGTTGTTGGGGTCAGTGGCACCAGCCCCACCGTTGCCGAGAACTGCTCCCGGGCCTGGCTCACCTTGATGCGCAACTGTTCCTTGAGCCCTCCGATGAACGCACGGGCACTGGCGGTGGTCCAGGCAGTGTCGTTATATTGCAGGGTGACGTTGGCGAAGACCGGGTTGACCAACTGGCCCAGGTCCAGGCTCGTCATCACCACGCCGGATTGAGGGGTGAACTGGCGCACACTCAGGGTATCGTTAGACTTGGCGACGGTCTGCCCGGTGGCCTTGACTTGCCAGTGCGCAAAGGGCCCTGACTCCACCGTCAGGTTTTCGCTGACCACCCGGGTTGTGTCCCAGGCCTTGTCCGGTATCCACAGTTGGTAGCCACCCGGGGTATCGGCCAGGAGGCTGGCGGAGTGCGCCTGCACC
>NZ_JAHHPQ010000221.1:0-51238 GCF_024606245.1 Endozoicomonas sp. SESOKO2 | reverse complement strand
CGTAGCGAGGATTGCAACCGCAGTAGGACAGCCTTAAGTCCGACAGGCTGCTAGATAATGTCTGCATGTTGAGGGTATTTCATCATTCTCCCATCGAGCGGGTGAAATACTTCTCTCATTAATTAATTGTTATCAGTCGCTTTTCAACTATCTTCACTTCACCTGCAGACGAATTCCGTTGGAGTGAGCAACATGTCCCTGTTTGAACATTACCAGCAAAGATATGACTCAACCCTGGAAGAAGAGATGAGCCTTCAGGCTTTCCTGGAGCTATGCAAGCAAGAACCCGGAACCTATGCCAGCGCAGCCGAGCGCGTGCTTGAAGCGATTGGCGAGCCAGAACTTGTCGATACTTCAAGAAACCCGAGACTCAGTAGAATATTTTCCAACAAGTTGATCAAACGGTATCCAGCGTTCAGCGGGTTCTTTGGTATGGAAGAATCCATTGAACAGATTGTTTCTTATTTTCAGTATGCTGCCCAGGGGCTGGAAGAAAAGAAGCAGATTCTCTATCTGCTTGGCCCGGTTGGTGGTGGTAAATCCTCGCTGGCGGAAAAACTGAAAGAACTGATTGAAAAAGTACCCTTCTACGCCATCAAAGGATCGCCAGTGTTTGAATCACCTCTCGGTCTTTTCAACCCGGAGCAGGACGGAGAGCTACTTGCGAAAGAATTCGGTATACCCGACCGCTGTCTGAGATACATTATGTCCCCGTGGGCCGTTAAGCGCCTCGAGGAATACAAAGGTGACATTACTCAGTTCAGGGTCATCAAACTCTATCCTAACCGACTGAAGCAGATTGCCGTTGCCAAAACCGAACCCGGCGATGAAAACAATCAGGATATCTCCAGCCTGGTGGGCAAGGTGGATATACGACAACTGGAAGAATATTCGCAGGATGATCCCGATGCCTATAGTTTCTCGGGGGCACTCTGCAGGGCCAATCAGGGCATTATGGAGTTTGTCGAAATGTTCAAGGCCCCGATCAAGGTACTCCACCCTTTGCTGACAGCCACCCAGGAAGGTAATTACAACAGCACTGAAGGCTTGGGCTCTATTCCCTATGAAGGCATTATTCTCGCTCACTCGAACGAATCGGAGTGGCAAACATTCAGAAACAACAAAACCAATGAAGCTTTTATTGATCGCGTCAACATTATCAAAGTGCCCTATTGCACCCGCATGAGTGAGGAAATCAGAATTTATGAGAAGCTGCTTGAACACAGTTCTCTTAACAAAGCTCCCTGTGCCCCGGATACATTGCGGATGCTTGCTCAGTTCAGTGTCCTTTCCCGGATAGCCGACCCGGAAAATTCCTCTATCTACTCCAAGATGCGGGTCTACGACGGTGAGAATCTCAAAGACACCGATCCTAACGCCAAATCGCTTCAGGAATACAAGGATGCGGCTGGCGTCGACGAAGGGATGGAAGGATTATCGACCCGATTTGCTTTCAAGATACTCTCAAAGGTCTTTAATTTTGACCCTACCGAAATAGCTGCTAACCCGGTTCACCTGTTGTACGTTCTTGAGCAACAGATTGAACAACAACAGTTCCCCGAAGCCATTGAAGAGCGATACATCAGCTTCATCAAGGGGTATCTGACGCCAAGATACGTGGAGTTTCTGGGTAAAGAGATTCAGACAGCGTATCTGGAATCGTACTCAGAGTACGGTCAGAATATTTTTGATCGCTACATCACCTACGCCGATTTCTGGATTCAGGATCAGGAGTTCAGAGATCCTGATACCGGACAGATACTCGACCGGATAGCTCTCAATGATGAGCTGGAAAAAATTGAGAAGCCCGCCGGAATAGCCAACCCGAAAGACTTTCGCAATGAGGTGGTCAATTTTGTGCTCAGAGCCAGGGCTGATATGCAGGGCAAGAATCCCATCTGGCTCAGTTACGAAAAGATGAGATCCGTGATTGAGAAAAAGATGTTCTCCAACACAGAAGACCTGCTGCCTGTCATCTCATTTAATGCAAAGGCTTCCCATGACGATCAGAAGAAACATGCCGACTTTGTGGACCGCATGGTACAGCACGGCTACACCGAAAAGCAGGTCAGACTGCTGTCTGAGTGGTACATCAGGGTCAGGAAGTCCCAGTAACCTGTCTACCGGGTCTTCCGTCGTCTTTTCGAAAAGGAAGTGAAATAGCCATGAATAGCCAGTACCTTTCAACCGGCTCCGAGTGGACCTTTGAGCTACTTGACGCTTATGACAGGGCCATTGGCCAGCTGGCAGAAAAGTTTGAATTGGATACTTACCCAAACCAGATTGAAGTCATAAACTCGGAACAAATGATTGATGCCTACACTTCGTTGGGCATGCCGCTCATGTACCATCACTGGAGTTTTGGTAAAAAATTTCTTACGAATCTTCAAAACTACAGACGTGGTCGAATGGGGCTTGCCTATGAAATTGTCATCAATTCAAACCCCTGCATCGCCTACTTGATGGAGGAAAATTCCATGGCCATGCAGGCTCTGGTGATTGCCCATGCCTGTTACGGTCATAACTCTTTTTTCAAAGGTAACTATCTATTCCGTCAGTGGACCAATGCAGACTCGATTGTCGATTATCTGCTGTTTGCCAGGAACTACATTAATCAGTGCGAGGAAAAATACGGTGTTGACGCTGTTGAAGTGATTCTGGATGCCTGCCATGCGTTGATGAATCAAGGAGTCAATCGATATATGCGCCCTTCCGCCATTTCAGCAGAAATGGAAAAGAACCAGGCGAGGGAGAGAGAAGAATATATTCAGAGAAACATCAATGATCTCTGGCGAACGGTCCCAAGCAAAAAGGAAGACCCTGCCAAAGTGAGAAAACGATTCCCTTCAGAGCCGGAAGAAAACATTCTCTACTTTGTTGAAAAAAATGCACCACTGTTGAAAACCTGGCAACGGGAACTGATTCGAATTGTCCGTAAAATAGCCCAGTATTTTTATCCTCAGCGGCAGACCCAGGTGATGAACGAAGGTTGGGCCAGCTTCTGGCATTACACGCTGATGCATGAACTCTATGCAAAAGGTCTGATCAACGAAGGCTATGTGCTCGAGTTTCTGCATTCTCACAGTAATGTCGTGTTTCAGCCGGATTTTGATGATCCACGTTATTCCGGCATAAACCCTTATACTCTGGGCTTCAATATCTATCGCGACATTCGCCGGATATGCGAAAATCCTACTCAGGAAGACCGGCTATGGTTTCCTGACCTCACGGACAGCGACTGGCTGAAGGCCCTTCATCACGCCATGGCCCAGTACAAGGATGAAAGCTTTATCCTTCAGTTTCTTTCTCCCAAAGTGATGCGGGATATGAAGCTCTTCTGCATTCACGACGACCATTCAAAAGCCTTTCTCGAAGTCAGCGCCATACACGATGAGTCAGGTTACAAAGCACTCAGACAGTCACTGTCCAACCAGTATAATCTGGGTAATCAGGAGCCTAATATTCAGGTTTTTGATGTTGATGTAAGAGGAGACCGCTCCCTGACACTGATTCATTCCATGCATAGGGGTCAGAACCTTCACGCTGATAGCGCCATGGAAATCCTCAAACACCTGCACCTGTTATGGGGATTTGACGTACGACTGAATTCTCTGGACACTAAAGGCGAAGTTCAGCACAGTTACTGCACCTCGGAAATACACGATGCATCCTGAAAAAGCGCATATGATGGCTTTTTCAGGATAGGGTCCATTCCATCAGCTATTGCCATGAATGACGGATGGCCAATGCCTGCTACTGAACAGGCACTGTTTTGTGATGATTTCCGGTCATATGCTGCAAAATACGGTTAACCTGACAGCTGTATCCAAACTCATTATCATACCAGACGTAAAGTACACAGCGGTTGCCATCAACAATGGTGGCCTGACTGTCAACAATGCCCGCATGACGGTTGCCGACAAAATCACTGGATACCACTTCAAAAGAGTTCACATAATCGATCTGCTTCTTCAGATCAGAGTACAGCGCCATCTCACGGAGATAGCTGTTTAGCTCGTCTACAGTGGTGTCCTTAGACAGATTCAGGTTCAGAATGGCCATGGACACGTTGGGTGTTGGCACCCGGATGGCATTACCAGTCAACTTGCCTTGCAACTGCGGCAGTGCCTTCGAAACAGCCTTGGCCGCTCCGGTTTCGGTGATCACCATATTCAAGGCTGCACTGCGACCGCGGCGAGAACCTTTATGGTAGTTGTCAATCAGGTTCTGGTCATTGGTGTAGGAGTGAACGGTTTCGACATGACCGTTCTCAACACCAAACTTGTCACAGATCGCTTTCAGTACCGGAGTGATCGCATTGGTGGTGCAGGAGGCAGCAGAAATGATCTGATCTTCATCATTGATGATGTCATGGTTAACGCCAAACACAACATTTTTCAGGTCGCCCTTGCCAGGCGCTGTCAGCAGAACCCTGCTAGCCCCGGTAGACTGAAGGTGCTGACTCAAACCCTCCTGATCACGCCACACACCAGTATTGTCTACGACGATGGCATTGTTAATACCATAGCTTGTGTAATCGATAGAATCCGGAGAGTTGGCATAGATAAACTTGATAGCTACACCGTTGGCGTAGATGATGTTGCTCTCTTCATCTACGCTGATGGTGCCATTGAAAGAACCGTGCACCGAATCACGTCTCAACAAACTGGCACGCTTTTGCAGATCGTTTTCAGCTTTCCCCTTCCGAACGACAACCGCTCTCAGGTTCAAACCGGAGCCACCTGCCCGTTCAATAAGAATACGGGCCATGAGGCGTCCGATACGACCAAAACCATAGAGGACAACATCTCTGTCATCATGGCCATGGCCATTTTTGCCATCCACCAGTTCGGAAACCTGACTGCGAACGTAATTTTCCAGAGTCTGCTTGCCTTCACTCTTCTCGTAGCCCGATGCAAGCTTGCCAATATCAATGCGGCCCGGAGCCAGGTTCAGTTTGCTCAGCACTTCAATGACAGGGAATGTTTGACGTACACACAAGGCAGAGCCTTCTACCTGGCGAACGTACTTGTGAGATTTGAGGATATCAATCACAGAACGATTGATGATTGAGCGGCCATAGACCGAAGTCACAACGTTATTTTCACGATACAAGCGGCCGATCAATGGAATCATGGATTCGGCTAAGGCTTCACGTTCTCTCCAGTCCTGAAAATGGTCTTTTTCCATGGTTCCAATCCTGTATTTTTTATGTGCTCAAGGCTGTTAATCAGCTCAAGGCTGTTCACTTCTGTCAGACTGCCACTCTCAAGCAACTGGCTGGTTACTTCAGGCGGCACAGGTCACGTTTATATGCCCTTAGGCTTCGGGGCTATTATCCAGAGTTCATCCTCACTTGGCAACAAAGTACAACAAACTTTAACACTTCATTTAATCATTCTTTGTTTGTACGAGGCTGCAAAGACGCTATTGCATGGTATATGCCGTTCTGAACAGCTACAATTGCGGGTTTAGCGTATCCAGAACAAAACACCTTTCATGTCGCAGGTCAATTTGAACTCATCTTCTTTCCAGCTTCCAGAGACTCCGGGGCATAAAACCTTCTGGGGTCAGCTGAGCCAATCAACCAGCTCATTCGCCATAGCCAGTGCCGCCCGGTTAACCCGTCGCCCGCTACTGGTTATTACACCTGACTCCGCTCAGGCAAATGCTCTTGAAGAAGAACTGAGTTTCTTCCTGAAAGATGATCAGTCTACCCGCATCCTGCACTTTCCCGACTGGGAGATATTACCCTACGATGCCTTTTCGCCCCATCAGGACATCATTTCCCAGCGGTTGAAAACCCTTTACCGACTACCCCGCAGCGAAAAGACCCTGCTGATAATATCGGTTTCCACCTTGCTGCACCGTCTGTGTCCCCGTGATTACCTGGAATCCAACTGTCTGGTTTTGAAACGGGGTGAAACCTTTCTTATTGCCGAGAAAAGGCAACAATTGGAACAGGCGGGTTATCGCTGTGTTGATACAGTCTACGAGCATGGCGAGTTCGCTATCCGGGGTTCACTCATGGATATCTTCCCCATGGGATCTGATACCCCCTACCGGATTGACCTGTTTGATGACGAAATCGATACGCTGAGAATCTTTGATCCGGAAAGCCAGCGTTCCATTAATCAAGTTGATCACATAGAACTGCTCCCGGGACATGAATTCCCGATGGACAAGACCTCCAGGGATCGCTTCCGAAGCCTGTTCAGGGAAGCATTTGACGTGGATCACCGCGAGTGCCCCGTGTACCAGGATATAGGACAGGGGCTGGCAAGCCCGGGTATTGAATACTACCTGCCCCTGTTTTTCGAGCAGACAGCCACCCTGTTTGATCATCTTTCCAGTGAAACAACGATCATTCAATATCAGGGCGTGCAGGAAGCGATAGAGCAATTCTGGCAGGATCTGACAGAACGCTACGAGAACCGGAAAGTCGATCCCAACCGCCCGCTTCTGCCTCCCGTAAAGGTTTTAATGCCTTCTGAAGAAATCAATCGAGCTCTGAAACAATACCCTCGCATTGTGCTGTCAGACCAGATCGTTGATTCTTCTGACGGCTTCAACCTTAATCACCAGCCATTACCTGAGCTCACTCTGAATGCCCGTGCCGATCACCCTTTGCAACCTCTTGAAGATCTGATTGAATCGGGACCAAGGATTCTTCTGGTGGCTGAAAGTGCGGGTCGTCGGGAAGTTCTGCTGGAAATGCTCGCCCAGTCTGACATTCGCCCCAATACTTTCAATAGCTGGTCCACCTTCCTGAGCAGAAAAGAGACGCTGGGTATTACCGAAGGTACGTTAGCGTCAGGCTTTTTTCTCAATGACCTGAATATTGCCCTGATTCCTGAGTCTCTGCTGCTGGGTCAGAGGGTCATGCAGCGCCGTCGGCGAAAAGGAGAGACAGAGACCGACACCGATCAAACCATCCGAAATCTGACCGAGCTGAGAGAAGGTGCTCCAGTGGTGCATATTGATCACGGTGTAGGACGGTATCGTGGTCTTGATACCTTGTCTGTTGATGGTCAGGAGACAGAATTCCTGACTCTGGAATACGCCAGCGAAGCCAAGCTTTATATTCCGGTAGCCTCTCTGCATCTCATTGCCCGTTACACCGGTACAGATGATGAGCATGCTCCGCTGCATCGTCTTGGTAGCGAGCAATGGACCAAGGCACGTCGCAAGGCGGCTGAGAAAGCCAGAGATGCCGCGGCAGAGCTGCTGGATATCTATGCCCGACGAGAAGCCAGAAAGGGTTTTGCCTTTTCGGCACCGGATCAACAATATCATGCGTTCTCTGCCGGCTTTCCTTTTGAGGAAACGCCTGATCAGCAGCAGGCTATTGTCAACGTGATAAAAGACATGTCCAAAGGTAAGCCCATGGATCGCCTGGTCTGTGGTGATGTCGGGTTTGGCAAGACCGAAGTGGCCATGAGAGCCGCCTTTCTGGCGGTACAAAGTGGCAAGCAGGTGGCGATTCTTGTACCGACTACCCTGTTGGCTCAACAGCATTATGAAAGCTTTCGTGACCGTTTTGCCGACTGGGCCGTTGAAATCGACGTAGCTTCACGCTTCAAGTCAGCAAAACAGGTTCAGGCACTCAAAGAGAAAGTCACGGAAGGCAAACTGGATATTATTATAGGTACCCACAAACTGATTCAGGGTGATTTCAAGTTCAAGAATCTGGGTCTGTTGATTATTGATGAGGAGCACCGTTTCGGGGTCAGGCACAAGGAAATGCTGAAATCCATGCGTTCCGAAGTCGATATTCTGACCCTGACGGCAACACCTATCCCGCGGACACTCAATATGGCTATGTCGGGTATTCGTGATCTCTCGATTATCGCAACTCCACCCGCACGACGCCTGTCAGTTAAAACCTTTGTTCGACAAAGCGACAAATTACTGGTCAAAGAGGCTATTCTTCGTGAGTTACTGCGCGGTGGTCAGGTCTATTACCTGCACAACGAAGTTTCCAGTATCGACAAGGCTGCTTCTGATCTGCAGGAACTTATTCCTGAGGCGCGTATTGCTGTGGGTCACGGTCAGATGCGTGAAAGAGAGCTGGAGCAGGTCATGTCCGACTTCTATCACAAGCGACATAACATCCTTGTCTGCACCACCATCATAGAGACAGGCATTGATATACCTAATGCCAACACCATTATCATCCACCGTTCGGACAAGTTCGGTCTGGCACAGCTGCACCAGTTGAGAGGACGAGTTGGCCGATCTCATCATCAGGCCTATGCTTATCTGCTGACACCTGCGCCAAAGTCCATGACCAGGGATGCACTGAAAAGACTGGAAGCCATTGCCGAAGCTCAGGACCTGGGAGCTGGATTTATGCTGGCATCCAATGACCTGGAAATTCGGGGAGCAGGAGAATTGCTGGGTGAAGATCAGAGCGGGCAGATTCAGAATGTTGGCTTTACACTTTACACCGAAATGCTTGAAAAAGCGGTGGAAGCGATCCGTAACGGTGAAACACCGGATCTGGACAAACCTCTGCATCAAGGCAGCGATGTGAACCTGCGGCTGCCGGCCTTGCTACCAGAAGACTATATCCATGATGTCCACAACAGGCTGATTCTCTATAAACGAATTGCCGCTGCGAGTAACGGCGAAGACCTGAAAAACCTTCAGGTTGAACTGATTGACCGCTTCGGCCTGTTACCGGACCAGGCCAAAAACCTGTTCCGACAGACCCGTCTCAGGTTAAAAGCTGAAAAAATGGGTATTATTAAAATCGATGCCGGTGCCGGCAGTGCCCGAATTGAATTCAACAGTCAGCCAGCCATCGATCCCGTTGCGATCATTCAGCTAATCCAGTCAGAGCCGCACCTTTACAGACTGGAAGGTAGTAGCGTGTTGAAGTACAGTGGCCCAATGGAAAAAGCCGAAGCGCGATTCAAGCTGCTTGAACAATTACTGGATCGACTGGCCACATAATCGCCCCTGGAAGCAGTCTTAAATTTTCTCGATCTATGATTGCTTCTGCGTCTCTGAGTCTTTAAAACTGTATACGAAACTGCATGATCACACTTTTGAAATCCACCTCTCAGATATCTCAGCGGCGGCGTATAGCAGCCCGCCAGACTGAAGGTCAACGAGGCACAGGATTGAGCGGGGATTTTATGAAAAGCCTTGAGCTAAAAAAAATGAGTGTTAATCACAATGTCGCCTTTTGCAGAATTCAAAGAGCGATCGGTAGTCTGCTTCTGAGTTCGGTCTCGATGATGGCCATGGCGGAAGGTCAAAAGGCAGAGACTCAGTGGTATCAGGCCGACATGATTGTATTTCTGAACGAACAAAGCATGAATAGCAGTGAGAAATGGCCAGAAATAACAACTCACTCTCTACCCGCTAACGCCGTCAAACTGAAATCGTCCGACTCTGTAACAGACACTGGTAACCTAACCAATAGGCTGGGTCAGTCTGAAAAAAAGCCCGAGATAGATCTGGAACGGGATGCCTTTGTCTCCCTACCCTACCCATCACAGTTGTTACAAAAGGAAAGCAGTGCCCTGAGCAGAAATGGCAGCTACCGGATTCTGGAGCAAAAAGCCTGGCTGATGCCAATCAAGGACGGCAAAAGTACGAAGCCTGTCACAATTAGAACTTATACTACACAAAGCAAAAAGCCCGGTATGCTGGAAGGCACCGTTACAGTCAGTTCCAGTCGATATCTGCACGTAAAAGTCAATCTCTGGTACAGTGAATTGGCGTGGGAAGCACTGGCAAAAAACATGGGAGGATCTCAGTCGAACCCAGACTCTCAGAAGAAACCGACCACAGATGGAAAGTTACAACTGGTCAAAACGCCTGACGGCCAAACCATGAAAATTTCCCGAAATTTTCATATGCAGGAAAGTCGCAGAATCACAAACATTGACGAGGTTCAGTACCTGGACAGCCCTGTCATCGGTGTTCTTTTCAAGCTGACGCCCTATGAAAAGCCCGACAAACCTCCACTGCCAGAAATGGAATCTGATCAGGATAAAAGCCCGGAGCTGGGTATTTTACCCGGAATCTTCGAACAGAAAGACAGCTGATCCAGAGTAAAAAAGAGCTGTCAGTGGCGCAGCTCTTTTTTCATGATAAAGCTATTCTTGTCCTGGTTTGACTCATAGGTCACCTGGTCCATAAGCTTGTTCACAATATGCAGGCCCCGACCGCTGCATAACCAGACTTCCGGCTGCTCCGGATCAACCACCATTTCAGTCTTATTCTGCATGACATCATCGGGAATGCTCTGCCCCCAATCACTGACAGAAATATTCATCGTAGTCTTGTTCATACTGACACATACTTCTACCGGATGACCCGCTTCATTGTCGTAGGCATGTTCAATGGCATTATTGACAATTTCTACCAGACACAACTCTAACCGGTTTATTTCAACAGGAGAAAGCGTTGTCATAGCGCAGACTCCTCTGACCGCCATAGCCACCAGTCTTGTATTGGATAACTGGCTGTCGATTTCCAGCTTCAGCACCTGTGACATGTCAACTCCCTTTAACGGCCTCAGCCACAGAACCATGGAGTTTGAACAATTTATCCATGGACGTAAGATCAAACAGATCTCTCACCGCAGGCTGAGCACAAGCCAGACTGAATGAACCATTACCCGACAATTTCTTGAGACCCGCTACCAGCACACTCAGGCCAGTACTGTCCATGAAACGCACTTCAGCAAGATCGACAACTATGTTGGACCTGCCCTCTTCAATCAAATCAAACACATAGGTTTTAAACACTTCGGCAACGGAAGCGTCAAGACGGGACTCATCAATCCGGACCACCGTAAAGTGGCCTTCCTCGTGGTTTTCAAACGCCATGCCATCCTCCTGGCTTTCAGGGTTTCCATTCCAGTAAAAGGTAAGTTACATCGTCATCGAAACGGTCGAGTTCACTCCAGTCTCTGACATTTTTCTCTACCTGGTCAATAACTGATTTTAAATCATCATTTAAAGTATCTTGCAGACATTGCAGCAATCGGGTTTCACCAAACTGCTCACTCTCAGCGTTTTCACATTCTGTCACGCCATCAGAGTACAGAAACAGACGGTCACCCGGCCGAAACTGCAAAGTGCAGGAGGTGTATTCCATGTCGGGCATCATACCGATAGGCACTCCTCCACCTGCTACAGGTTCTACGTAGGCCTTTTCACGATGAATCCATAAAGGTTTCGGATGACCCGCCTGAGATAAGGTGACTTGACCTGTGCGACTATTAATGAGTCCATAGGCAATAGTGAAATAAAGCATAGATTCCGGTGTCACCTGAAACCGCCTGTTCAAAGAGGCCAAAACCTTTTCGGGCGCACGCACTTTATAAAAAGGCTCATGATCCAGTGTTTCTTTGATGATGGAGCCCCTGCCCGATGTTTCTGAAAGAATGTTATTCAGGGTAAATGAGAAGAGCGCTGAGGGAATGCCATGCCCAGCCACGTCCAGTTGATAGAACCCCAGCGTTTCACCGTCTATGGCCTGGTAACCAAACATATCCCCACCCAGGATTTTGCTAGGTTTGAAAAACCAGTCAAAGGCAACATGTTGAATAGTTGTCGGCTGAGCCAGCAGAACTTCCTGAGCTTTGGCGGCTGATTCAAGATCTTTCTCAACGGTCTGAATCGCTTCAATCAATTGCTTATTCTGCTGTTCAAGCTGCTTCTCAAGTTCAATGATACGAATCCCTGCTTTGAGGCGGGCAGCCAATTCATCAAAATTGACCGGTTTGGCAAGAAAGTCGTCCGCCCCATCATTCATACCTTCGACAACAGCTTCATGATCGGCATTACCAGTGAGCAGAATGAAATAAATATAACGACCAAGATCTGTTTTTCGGGTCTGCTTGAGCAGTTCCAGGCCATCCATCCCGGGCATCATCCAATCGCTGATGATGATTCTGACATCCTGATATTCCTGAAGAATCTCCAGAGCTTTTATGCCATTCTCAGCTTCAAGCACCTGATGCCCTTGTTTTTTCAACACTATGGAGAGCATTAAACGCTGGTCACGGGCATCTTCAACAATAAGAATATTCATCCAGTCCTTATCGGCCTGCTGTTATTTCATCTTAATCAGCGGATCTCCTTATTTGGAGATTTGCTTACTTCCTTTTCAACATTCGCCTCATGAATCACTTTCATTACCGGATAGGCAAACTCTGCCCCTGCTTTTTGTACCGCAGAAGCAATGATCAACATGACACCTTCCTGAACTCTGACAAAGTCAACTCTTCCCTTGGGAATCACATGTACTCTGACTTGACACTCCAGTGATGAATCTCCGTATTTGAGAAAACGCGCATAATAGGGCTCTGAGCAATCCAGCTCAGGATGCTGTAGAAAACCTTCCGTGACCTGATTCATGATGGCTGGAATCTTATCCAGATCCTCATAACGAATACCAAAGTTTTCAACAACCCGTCGGTTACGCATCCTGGATGGGTTTTCCAGGACAATACTGGTGAAGACCGAATTCGGCACAAACACGGGCCTGCGATCAAAATTTCTTATCTGGGTTAACCGCCAACCAATATGTTCTACGTGCCCTTCTATCTGTCGGTCCGGAGAACGAATCCAATCGCCTTCCTTAAAGGGTTTGTCCAGCATCAACATCAAACCGCCAAAAAAGTTTGCCAACCACTCCCGGGCAGCCATACCTACAATCAGGCCACCCACCCCCCCAAAGGTCAGTAGCGCAGAGAGGGAGTAGCCTAACTTTTGTGCCAGAATCATTACCGCCAGAACAATCAGAACGATATGAATAAACCGGGACAGGGTTCTGGCCAGGTCGAGATCTTTATCCTGAACGCCTGAGATCATGGCGATGGCCGGTAATTGTCTGGTGAGTCTCAGGACAATCCAGAGAGGGAGTAATACCGAGGTGACAGTTTCTGAGATTTCCAGCCAGTCATGGCCTTCCTCTTCAGTGTGATCAATAAACCAGTGAGCATAATAAAAAAAACAAAGTAGCCAGGGCAGAAGCAGCAGAGGTGGTCGAAAAGCCGAGGCCAGACAAGCCCTTACCGATTGATTCTCGGATTGAGCCCATCGCCTGAGGAAAATGTGGCTAAACCAGGAAACGATAAGTGCAGCTAAAGGCGCTGTTAGTAGATGGACGTTATCCCCCTTAAGAAGATCTTCCCAGAACATTGCCTGCTCCTCGTACAAGAAAAACCCAATGGTAAGGGGAATATCGGCTGTCACCCTCCCAGTTATATTTAGACCATTGAAATTATTCTTGAGGGGTAAAATCTGAAAGCATTTTACCCCGCTTGATTTCACTGCATAAACAGAAGAAATTAACTGGCCGTACTCAGCAGGTTAAGCCGGTTTTGCTGGTGCCTGCTCTGAATAACTGAGCCACTCTTCCGGAAGATCAAGCGTTTGGGTCGGGAAGGCAATATCAGCATTATATGAATGGATAATACCCATTATCCTGACCAGAACTTCCTGTTTCACCCTGAGGTACTCTGCCCAGTCTGTGGTGCAGGTAAAGCAATAGATAAAGATATCAAGGCTAGAAGGACCAAAGGCATTAAACGACACAAGGATTATCTTGTCTTTGGCGATTTCATTGTTATCTTGCAGGTACTGACGAATTTCCCCAACGATAGCTTCCACCTGATGACCATCCTGATACCTCAGACCGACAATTTCCTTGATTCTTCTATTCTCCATACGTGAAGGATTCTCAACGGAAATGCTGGCGAAAGTGGCATTGGGAACATAGAGTGGTCGCTTTTCAAATGTCTTGATGCGGGTTTGTCTCCAGCCAATGTATTCCACATAACCTTCAATGTTCTTATCCGGCGAACGAATCCAGTCACCTACGCGGAAGGGTTTATCAAGATAGATCATCAGACCACCAAAAAAATTGGCCAGCATATCCTTGGCAGCGTAACCGACCGCCAAACCACCCACACCACCAAACGCCAAAAGACCTGAAATACTGTAGCCAAGTGACTGTAATATAAAGAGAACACAGGTAATGATGATCACGATTCTGATTAACCTGCCAATGGCTACAACGGTGGTTGGATCATTAGGTTTATTAGAAGTCAGATCAGGATTCAGGAAGTTTCGTTCCAGCTGACGAATGAAACGGATTATGCTCCAACCCACCAGAGTGATGATAATGACATCCCTCAGATTACTCAGTCCGTCCAGCAACACAGCATCCGTAGCCTTGGCAATAACATCGACAGCCCAGGAGAAACCGATGACCCAGATCAGCAGTGTCACAGGGGTTCTGAGCCCCCTGATAACTGCATCATTCCAAGGTGTTAGATGAGTGCGATCATCCCTTGAAAGATGGGCAAACACTCTGGAGGCGATTAGATTGATAACACCTGAAATGAGCACGACAATAACGACCTGGATAACCCATTGAGGAATATCCAGTTCCTTAAGAAAAGGGAGAGAAAAAGACATTATTCGACTTCCGGATAGTAAACAGCACACTTAACAGTGAGCATGATTCTATCCCTATGAGAGAAATCATTCTATCAAGTCTGTATCTTGGAGAGCGGAAAATAACCACCCTATGGAGCACAGAATACAACAGAAAATTGATCTCGTAATGACTGTTCACAGTGATGTGCGAGCTGCACTGCAGAGAGAAGTTTTTGCTGGTTTGCGAAGCCAGAAGCAACTGGAAGAATTTGATGAAAAATTCCCAAGCCCTAAACCTTATTCAATTCTACGGATCTGAATCGCTTAAAGTAAACGACTACGCCCACTGTCACAGCCGCCACCAAAATGCTCACAGCGGCCAGTGTGCCGATTACAACCCCGGTCGTGCCGCCCGCTGACATACCACTGTCGCCAGATTCTACAGGGAATGGGGTGCCGGTAAAGATCACCGACGTCACCAACGACACGGGTACTGTATTGGGGGGCATGGCTTCGCTGGAGGTACTGCTTATGGCTTCGCTGGAGGTACTGCTTATCACTTCACTGAAGGTGCTGCTTATGGCTTCGCTAAAGGTACTGCTTATCGCTTCGTTGAAGGTGTTAACCGAGGTGGCTTTAGGCGTCACAGAGGTACTGCTGACGGCGTTATTTTTTTCTGCCACCTGATAGATCCTGACCTTTCCATCAGCCCCTCCAGCCACCAGCAGGGTTCCGTCGGGGTGGTAGGCCAGGCTTCGTATCCAGCCTGTTGCATCGTCCAGAGTGTACAAAGGCATGGCCGGGTCGGTGCCATTATAGAGTCTGACTTTTCCGTCATGCCCTCCAGCCGCCAGCAGGGTTCCGTCGGGGTGGTAAGCCAGGCTTCGTATCCAGTCTGTTGCATCGTTAAGAGTGTTCACCAACAGGGGGCTCTGAGGGTCGGTCATATCAAAGATCAGCACAGGGCCTGTATAACCACATTTGCGATCCCCTGAACCTGAACCTACCCCCACCGCCATGTACCTGCCGTCCTGACGCCAGACAATGCTGAAAGCTCCGTGTGGTGCGCAATGGTTCTTGTTAAGAGTGGGCGGTGTGATGGGTGGCTGATTGGGGTCCAGGGTAAGGGTGTGGATCAGAACCGGGTCGATGGGTACCGACGCAATCGCGGTCGGTGCCGGGCACAAAAGGGAAATAGCCAGAACCGGAAAAAAAGCGTATTTATACAGGCTCATGTAAACAACGCATTATAAAAAGAACCAGATTTTGCGATTAAAGTTAGGATTTCGCGTTCAGTCAAATTTTTCCCATATATAGCGATCTGGAACTATTTTCAACAATACTGGCTTCACCTTTTTCCTGCGATGTCCAGTCGTTCACAGTGTGTTCGAATCCACCGCAAGATAGAAACCGTCATAAGTCAATTGGCCAAGTATTTTGATAATGAGTCCTGCCGCTGTCGGAACACCTGAAAAAGTCACACATGGTGTTATAAAACTGAAAATGTGCTGCTTTTTATCCGACATAGGGTCATAGCTATTTTCAGAGGTTGAGCGATAGTTATGGTGAATAAAGAGAGAAAGGAATGAACATGGACACCAAAGACAACACCCACTGCATATGACGCATTATGAACAATCATTTGAATCGTTCAGAAAGGTAGTCCAGTCTGTCCTTACAACTCAAATATCGATCCAGAGTAACCAGTTCTTCCAAAGCTCGACCGCCGCTGGCCTCAAGTGAAGAAAAATCAGGCGGACAGAAAGAAGACTGTTCAAGCCAGGGCAGAACTTCCCGGACCCCCTTCCTATTGCTGAGTAACAAGAGATCACAACCCGCATTCAAGGCTTTTTCAACCCGGAGAGTATAACTTCCCGCTGAAGCGGCACCTTCCATAGTCAAACAGTCGCTAATAACTACTCCACTAAAACCAATCTGCTCTCTAAGAATATCTTTCAACCAGATTGAAGAAAAACCACAAGGCTGATCATCCACTTCAGAAAAGACAATGTGAGCGGGCATAATCGCTTCTATACCCTGCTCTATCAACGTTTTGAATGGCACCATGTCTTGCTGCCGGATGGCGTTTAGCGAACGGTTGTCCCGAGGCAGGGTCAAGTGAGAGTCTTCGTTGACACTGCCATGGCCTGGAAAATGTTTACCGACACAGGCCATTCCTGATTCATGGACACCGCTGCACCATGCAGTAGCCAGTTTAATGACGTTTTCAGTCTCACTGCCTAACGCACGATCGCCCACTATTTCGGTCAGCCCAAGATTCAAATCCAGTACTGGAGCCAGACTGAGGTCAAGACCGCTGGAAAGAAGCTCTTCTGCCATAAGCCAACCGCAATCTTCAATCAACTCGAGCGCTTTCTGAGGATCGCAATTGAAATATCTGGCGTAATGTTCTGCCGGCGGCAGACGGGTAAAGTCGTTCCTGAAACGCTGCACCCTGCCACCTTCCTGATCGACCATCAGAATCAGATTCTGCCGGATACTTCTGATGTCACTGACCAGGTCACACAACTGTTTGCGATCTTGAAAATTTCTGGCGAAAAACAATACGCCAGCAACGCCAGGATGCAGGAGTAATTCCCGCTCTTCGGGTTGGAGTGTCTGACCTTCAAGGTCAATGATCAGAACACCATTATTTTTCGCATCGTTTTGACCATGCGTATTCATACTTTTCCTGTTCTCCTGACCTGACTGCATGCGATAAGACTACTCTGGCAGAATATCAATGGTAGTTCCCGGAACAACCCGGTCAAATAAATCAATCATGTCATGACCATGCATCCTAACGCAGCCTCTTGAACCCGGCTCCCCCATCACAGCGGAATCAGGCGCTCCATGGATATAGATATATCGTCGCATAGTATCGACATTTCCCAAACGGTTGTAACCGGGTTCCAGGCCACTTAGCCAGAGAATGCGGCTTAAGATCCAGTCCCGACGTTCAGAGTATTGTTGT
The DNA here is from genome assembly GCF_024606245.1 of Endozoicomonas sp. SESOKO2. NCBI lineage: Bacteria > Pseudomonadati > Pseudomonadota > Gammaproteobacteria > Oceanospirillales > Endozoicomonadaceae > Endozoicomonas > Endozoicomonas sp. SESOKO2. The sequence goes on along the minus strand of NZ_JAHHPQ010000221.1, from coordinate 33,853 downwards.
TGTAGTTCCGGAGAATAAATCTCACCCGTGTATCGCCTTCCTACAAACACTGCATTGAGAGGAAGGCCGTCACCTATTTTAGCTCGAATAATATGATGACCAAGGGGAGTCTGCCAGCTACCTTCCTGCTGACCTGTCCCCTTACTGGCAGTGGAGACAGAGTAACAGATCGTTTCTACCCCCTCCTGCATCAACTCCAGAGTCTGTGAGGCAATTCGAACATTAATATGCACAGCTGAATCTCGTATTGATTGGCTTCGCAGTGCATCAGGCTTAAGAGCCTGCATGCAGAATAAACATTATCGGCCACTATCATGGGTGGCATGAGCACGCAGACCGGCTGCCATAAACGGCACCATTCTTCTCATGATATTCTCAAGATTGTCATCAATGTCGTAGTCTCTCTTGGCGATGGACAGGAGCGCATCAGCACCGGATACGGAGAAGACAGCAGAACCGAGACTAAAGTAGGTACGCCAGAATTTATCGGCAATCGGAAGGTCAGGACAGGCCCTGAACAGTAACTCAAAGTATCGACTGAAGACAGTTCCATAGGTTTCGGTCAGATAACGTTTCAGGTGCCCCTGGTTCTGGGTGAATGCCAGCCCCATGAGTTTCATGAAAATAGAGATGTCATCCGGCCTTCTGGGTTTCACAGCAAGAATATGGTCAACCAGTATCTGAAGCACTGTTTCAAGATCAGGTTGCTCACTGTGATCTGACCACTCATCCAGAGTGGTATTCAGCCCCTCCATAAAGGGAGCCAGAAAACGCGCAAATACTGCCTGTATCAACGCTTTTTTGGAGCCAAAGTGATAGTTCACTGCAGCCAGGTTAACCCCTGCCTGTCTTGTAATGGTTCTTAAGGAGGTTTCTGCGAAGCCATGTTCGGCGAAGAGCAGCTCGGCTGAATCCAGAATTCTCTCTACGGTTGAAGGTTGTGCCATGATCCGGGGAATTTTATAAGATTAATAAACGACTGTTTAGAACCTACGTTTCTTACCCTCAGCTGTCAAGGCCACTAGTAGCAAAGCCTCATCGAGTTAACCCAACGAGTCAGTGGTACGGACCATTGCTCAACACTATTACAGGGTGCAAATTGTTGCCATCACTAACTTATCGGTTAGTGATTTCATCGACGACAAACACTTAACTAATAGTAATCAGGCAACCCATAATCTACGGCAATCTGCAAAGCATGTTCTTGCCGCAAAACAGGGAAGCACAAAGCATGGAAGCAGTGAGTTTATTCACGCTAATCAATTATTATCAAGTGATGGAGAAACGACTATGACACCTATTGGACACTCAATCAAATCAATATCAATGTCTTCGCAGCCATTTAATCTGCAAGACACACACACCGGGACCACACTACAGGCTTCTGATATTGCTAAAAAACTCATTGATAAAGTATCATTCGGGATTTTGAACAGTGAGGGCAAAAAAAGCACGGTGGCGTCTCCTACCAGCCTGACTCCGGTTTTGGGCATGCTTCTGGCGTGCATAGATGACAATGCCAAAAAGGAATCCATTTTGGGAATCCCCAAAGGAACCTTGACTGAAGAGCTGGAAACTGAAATCCATAAAGAACTCGGTAAATTCAGCAAAGACAACCCTTACGGAGGCCATCCTGAGCAGTTAATCTCTTGCGCTAACTTTATCGCTTCTGCTTTTCATGTCAGGGATGAGCAATTAGAAAAAATACTCTCTGAATGTTATCAAACTCAAAAGCTGGAAAGTAATCAATGGAACGTAGCTGAAGTCACAGAAGATTTTGTCAAGGAGAAAACCAAAGGAAAAATTAAAAATTTGTTTGATGGCATGAATGAAGTTACAGCGACAATAGGTAATGTAATGGAATTCCGGGGTGTCTGGGAGGATAGTTTTTCTCCAGATAAAACCGCTCCTCAAAGCTTTCTATGCGCAGATGGAACTCGTATTAACAACGTAAAAATGATGGTTAAAACTGAAACGGTTCAATGTGCTTCTAACAGCAAATTTGCTGCCATCGCCAAGGAATTCAAATCTTTGAATGGAGAAGATCTTAAACTGGTCGCAATAAAACCGCGTAAAGAAAGTGCCACAGCGATTAACAATCTTGATTCTGAAACGATTAATGAGCTGACTAAACAATTAAATTATAAAGAAGCGAAATATCAGCTATCGCTACCCAAAATAAAAGTAGAAGACAGTTGCGACACTCAGTTACTCGAGAAAATGTGTGAGGCATTAGGAACCGACATAGTAGCAGGAGATCTGACAAGACTAGGCCTACCGGCAGATCAGGATCTGGAGGTGCTTCAGAAGATCGTATTATCTGTTGATGAAGAAGGTGCTAGCGGTAAGATGGCGACTGTTGCAAAAATTTTAACAAGGTGCGTATCTGGAACTTCTCATTTTGATTTTGACTGCCCTGGCTACATTGCCATTGTAGACAAAGAAGGTAATCGGTTAATTGAGCTGGTCATAAAGGATGGCAGCTTTTTGGAGTTTGATGGTGATCCTGTAATCAGCACCGCTGGAAAACAGAGTTCTAATTCTAAAAAACTGGCAAGTTCCAACCCTTTTGATATGTATGATAGCGAAGATGATATATTTGATAGCGATGATGATATATCTGATAGCGATGATGATAGTTCTAATAACCCGTTCTTAAATAAACAGGAAGAAGTACAAAAAAACTTATCTCTAATAAAAGATCTGTCTTTTAGAACTTTTGAAACTGTTGATGTGAGCACTTATATAAATAAATTTTATAATCCAAATGGGTATTTAGATATTCAAAGTGCTGATGCAAACAATACTAATTTAACAGTCAGTTTTTCTTCTTTGGATAGTGCTAAAAAGTTTAAAGAAAGTGTATTAGAATCAATTGGTGAAAAAAATGGGAATTTAATTCGGGTTAACAAAAGCTTTTTTTCTATTGAAGTATATGTTTCAATTAGAGAATGGGATAAAATGATTGATAAAATAACTTCTGAATCCACTGATTTTTATATTTCTGACAGCAAAGATAATCCTACAATTATCCCTGCTGAAAAACCGAGCTCTGATAATCTGGTAACTTTTAACGATTATGATATGTCTGATAGTGAAGATGACAGTTCTGATAGCAAAGTTTATACGTCTGATGATCAATTCACATCTAAAAAAGAAGTAACCGATCAAACTCCAATGGGGAGTGTAAGTACTTTAATACAACAGAACTATAATCCGAATGGGGAGTTTGATATTCAGAATACTAAATCAGATCATATACAGCTAACACTCACGATGTCTTCTTTGGAAGAGGCTAAAAAGCTTAGAGAAAGAATATTAAAATCAATTGGAGACAAACATTTTAAATTTGTCAGGATTTTTGGTCGTGATTCTCCTTTTCAATTAGAGGTTTCTTTTCAAGCCTGGGACGCGCTGCGTGAGAAGTTAACTTTTAATCAACCATGAATCAATACAATGCTAAATCCGGAGATTAATCACCTCCGGATTTTTTTTAACAAAAGCCTCACAGAATCAGTTTGCGAATATCGGTCAACCATTCACCAGTAGGAAGGTAAAGCTTGCCACATGCATCATTGACGGCCCTTAGTTCAATTGCTGCTCATCATCGCGGCCCGACCTGCGCGGCCCGACCTGCGCGGCCCGACCTAACATAATGACTTGCCAGAGCAATATTACTGTATATAATCACAGATACTGTATAAAAAAACAGATTGAGTGACCATGATCAAACTGACTAAACGGCAATCCGAAATACTGGACCTGATCAAGTCTCATATCGAAGAGACAGGTTTCCCACCCACCAGGGCAGAAATCGCCAAGACCTTCGGTTTTCGTTCACCCAATGCGGCAGAAGAACATCTCAGGGCACTGGCCCGTAAAGGCGCCATCGAAATTACCCCCGGTGCTTCACGAGGTATCCGAATTCCAGACAGCCAGCCTGAAGGCCTTCCGATCATTGGACAGGTGGCTGCCGGTAACCCGATCCTCGCCCAGGAACATATCGAAGACCACCTGATGCTCAACCCCGGCTTCTTCACCCCAGCCGCTGACTTCTTGTTAAGAGTCAAAGGGATGAGCATGAAAAACATCGGGATTCTTGATGGTGACCTGCTGGCCGTTCACAAGACTACAGAGGTTCGAAACGGTCAGGTTGTCGTCGCCAGGATAGAAGACGAAGTCACCGTTAAACGATTCGAGAAACAGAAAAACAAGGTATTACTCCATCCGGAAAACGACGAGTTCGAAACCATTGTCGTCGATCTCACTCATGATATTTTCGCGGTCGAAGGTTTAAGCGTCGGGGTGATCAGAAATCAGTCCTGAAACGGTTGTTGTATGAGCACCTATACACTTGAGTGAGAACACCGAAAAGCGACCGGACCATGCCAGGAGGAAGGATTCATGCTGTACCGAACAAGCAGTGAAAGGCACAATTTTTCAACATCAGGCTTTCAGAGCAACACAGTTCGCATAAACCGCTCCAGCCTGAAAAAAACGTTACCAGAGAAAAATAAAAGCTCTCCCAGTCCCAGTATTAATGAGCTCATTCTGTCAGGACAACCCTGGCAGGCCGAACAACTCCTGACACCAATGCTCAGTCAGCTTTCCAGTGACAGTGAACGCTGGTTGACTCTGATTCTGGCAGACAAATCGGATACCAGAACCTTGCAATGGTTAAAGAATTGCAACCTGAACCATGACAAGGTGCAAATTTTTAGCGCTAACGATGATCACCAGACACTGGAACTCACCCGGAAAGCACTGGCATCCGGAACCAGCCACACCGTCATTAGTTGGCTGGGACACTTGGATAAAGGGTGGCTAATCAAGCTTGAAAGCGCTGCCCGCAATGGACAGTGTCAGGGACTGGCTATTCGCAGCAGGCAGGTTGCATGAAAACCTGTCACTGCCTTGAAGATAGAGTCAATGCAGCACTCTGTTCTCAGGAATCTCTTCTTCAGAGGATTGGGGACGAGTCAGTTCAGCAACTTCCCGCATTCCGGCGTCAAACATGACCTTTGCCACTTGTAGATACTCTCCTTCAAGATACTCCTTGGCTTCCCCGGAAAATTTCATGGTCAGCAGGGGCTCGCCCTCTTCATCACTGCGTCGCAAAACAATCTCTCCTGTTGGAAGTTCCACAATTTCCAAAAACGATGCAGCCATATTTCGTCCCATAAATAGCGAGTAAGAGGTGGAAATCATGCAGCATTGTGCATCATGATGCAACAGGTCAATGCAGAGTAATGTGAAAGGATGATTAACCAGCATACTGGTAGACATACCTGCAGAACAGCACAGCATGATCTTTGTCATAGGGTACCTCTGTCAAACCTGTCTGAATCGCACCTACAGAGCCCCCCCCTGGCTCATTGAGTGTTGACCCCGGCTTATATAAGACTTTGTACCTATATCCCTCCCTGGGCACAAGATACTTCCCAGTCTATGGCGATCCCAACGGTTGAACGCAGAATGAGCAGTAAATGATTAAGTCACCATTCGAGATTGAAATTTCTGAAGTGGCCCACCAATTCCTTGAGGGAAGCAAGAATACTTTTGGCACTTTCCGGTGTTTTAACACCTCTTGTACTTCCAGCACTGTCCGAAGCAATCATGGCAGTATTGATTTTATTAGAATATGATTGTATATCATCGTCTAAAAGTGAAATTTCGCCATAAGCTTTGAGTAAATCTGCCAGCCAGCTGTCAGACAACTCTAATTGTTTTAGCTGCTCGAGTTCAGAAACATCACCTTCCTGCTCACTTACCAAGTTGTAAGCTTCTTCCAGAGACATCAGACGGCTTAACTGATGACCATAAGGAGACAATATCTCTGCCAGCATGGAGAAATATGCCTGACGAGCATGCAACAAAAATGCTTCGCGAAAAGCTTCCTGCTCGAAAGGTTCTGCTCTTTCCCAAGTACCCAATTGTAAACGGGCATAGTGCAACTTCTTATTGGTATAGGCTCGCCACTGCTCAGACATAATCATTCTCACAAATAGAAAGACCCTCACGGATCACCGCGAAGGTCTTGTTTTTGAACAGGCCAGATCAGGATTTTTTGCGCTTTCTGGTGACTTTTTCTTCCCACTTACCTTCCTGGAAGGTAGCACTCCACCCCGTCGCCTTACCTTCTGACTCACTCATAACATACTGAGTCTTGGTTTTACGACTAAAGCGGATTATCGCTGGATTGCCTTCAGCATCCTGTCTCGGAGCATCCAGAAGATAATGATATTTAGGATCAATAGCCGCCTGATGAGGGATCAGTTCACTGACCAGAGGAGCACGGGTCTCACGATTCTTTGGAAATTGGCTGGCGGCCAGAAAAAGTCCGGAGGCACCGTCCCTGAGAATGTAGTGATCATCCACTTTCAGACACTTAAGTTCGGGCATGGGCACCGGATCCATTTTTGGGGGGGCCGCTTCCCCACTCTTCAGCAGTTTACGGGTGTTTTTACACTCACTGTTGGTGCAACCAAAGTATTTGCCAAAACGTCCCGATTTCAGCTGCATCTCGGAGCCACATTTGTCACATTCAAGCACAGGGCCATCATAACCTTTGAGCTTGAACTGACCTTGTTCCACTTCATAGCCGGAGCAGTCCGGGTTATTACCACAGACATGAAGCTTGCGCTGCTCATCAATCAGATAGCTTTCCATCGCTGTAGAACACTTGGGACAACGATGCATAGCTCGCAAAGCGTTAACTTCAGCATTCTCATCGTCAGCATCTTCAACCTCTTCTCCAGGCACCAGATTAATCGTACATTTACAACGCTCCTTCGGGGGGAGCGAGTAACCGGAACAGCCCAGGAAGACGCCAGTACTCGCTGTACGAATCATCATATCCCTGCCACATTCAGGACATTTGATGTCGGTGGGAGAAGGGTCATTGGATCGCATGCCATCACTGTCGTTTTCAGCCTGCTCCAGCTTGTTGCTGAAATCACTGTAGAAATGGTCCAGCAGATCCTTCCAGTTCTTGCCACCTTCAGCCACCACATCGAGATTTGACTCCATATTGGCGGTAAAGTTGTAATCCATAAGATCATGGAAATTTTCAACCAGCCGGTCTGTGACAATATCGCCCATTTTCTCGGCATAGAAACGACGATTTTTCAGAGATACATAACCACGATCCTGAATGGTCGAAATTATGGAAGCATAAGTCGAGGGTCTTCCAATTCCGCGCTTCTCCAGCTCCTTAACCAGAGCCGCTTCACTGAAACGGGCCGGCGGCTTTGTAAAGAGTTGTTTCGGGTCCAGTTTTTTCAGATCCAGGGGGTCACCTTTGTTCAGGGCGGGCAGAATGATGTCTTCACCCTTCTTGGCAATAGCTGCCATGACACGAGTGTAGCCATCAAACTTCAGGGTTCTGCCTCTCGCCCTCAGATCAAAGTCATCCACTCTGACCGTCAGGGAAGTGCTCAGGTACTCCGCGGGCGTCATCTGACAGGCAACAAATTGTCTCCAGATCAGCTCATAGAGTCGCTCTGCATCCTTCTCAAGTCCGGATATAGAACCCGGCTGAGCAGTCACAGAGGAAGGACGTATTGCTTCGTGTGCCTCCTGAGCGCCTTCTTTGCTGGAATACCGGTTTGGCTCCTCTGGCAGATACTTCGCACCGTAGGTACCATTAATAAACTCCCGGGCACTCTCCACTGCTTCCTGACTCAGATTGGTGGAGTCAGTACGCATATAAGTAATATGACCCGCTTCGTAGAGGCGTTGAGCCATCATCATGGTTTTCTTGACACTGAATCCAAGACGGGTGCTGGCTGCCTGCTGTAGCGTTGAGGTAATAAAAGGGGCAGAAGGACGACTGCGGGTCGGCTTATCTTCTCGCTCTGTCAGCTGGTAATCAGCACGTCTCAGCTTTTCCAGAACAACTTCAGTGGAGGCCTCACTGGTAGGTCTGAAGGCGTCACCGGCTTCTTTGGCGACTTGGAAGCGAATAACTTCCCCACTCCCGGTAGTCAGGTCAGCATAGACTTCCCAATACTCTTCCGGGATAAAACTTCTGACTTCACGCTCCCGCTCAACAATTAACTTAACCGCTACAGACTGGACTCGCCCTGCCGACAGGCCACGGGCAATTTTCGCCCAGAGCAATGGGGAAACCATATAACCCACTACGCGGTCGAGGAACCGCCTTGCCTGCTGGGCATTGACCCGGTCAATATTGAGAATACCCGGCTCCTTGAAGGCTTCCTGGATGGCATTCTTGGTAATTTCATTGAAAACGACCCGCCGATATCGATCAGGCTCTCCCCCTATGGCCTCCTGAAGATGCCAGGCTATAGCCTCTCCCTCACGGTCCAAATCCGTTGCGAGGTAGATTTTGTCAGCAGACTCGGCAAGGCGTCGAAGCTCATCGACCACTTTCTCTTTGCCAGGCAAAATTTCGTAACGGGCTTTCCACCCTTCTTCAGGGTCAATGCCCATTCTTTCAATGAGCTGTTCTTTGGCTTTGCGCTTCTTATGGATGATTTTCTGCTCAGGAGATAGCTTACGTGTCTCAGCAGCGGCCCTTGCCCGAGCTTTGGGATCCACAGGCTTCTTGGAGCCACCCGCGGTGGGCAGGTCACGAATGTGACCAACACTGGACTTAACAACAAAGTCCTTGCCCAGATATTTGTTTATAGTCTTCGCCTTGGCCGGCGACTCGACGATAACTAGAGATTTACCCATGCTACCTTACACGTCCTGTAATCAGCTCCATTGTTCCGGTTATGCTGACAAGCCTGGAAAAAAGATTAAAAACACTCAGTGCTGCCTGCGACCAAAACAAGAAAGGTCGGGAATTGAAAATTGTTTCAATATATAAGGTCAAGAAAAACATCGGTCAAGCAAAACTCTTCAGTGATGGCAATTTTTTCTTGAACGACCCTCTTATTTATCGTTTCACAGCCACAATGATTAATCCACCCGGTTATAAGCAATAATTACCTTGAATATCAAAAGATTATTTAATTACTGCGAAGCCTGACAGATTTCAGGATGATTATTCACGGGAAAAAACCGGCTTTTTTTGTCGACAAAGCGACTCAAGCAAACCTTGTCAGAGATCCCCATCAGAGAAGTAGAGCCTCTGCATAAAAATACATAAAAGCAGGATACCCCGAAATGACATTCCGGGGTAAATACGTTCAGGCAGGATAAGCCAGGCAGGCACGCCTGGCAAAGGCCGACGTATTACAGACGCTCAAAGACCGTAGTAATACCCTGACCCAGTCCTACACACATCGTAGCCACACCGATCGTACCGTTGTTTTGCTTCATCACGTTCAGCAGGGTACCGGAGATTCGGGCACCGGAGCATCCGAAGGGGTGACCCAGAGCTATTGCCCCACCGTTCAGGTTCACCTTCTCGTCCATCTTCTCCAGCAGGTTCAGGTCTTTCAGAACAGGCAGAGCCTGAGCAGCAAACGCCTCATTCAGCTCAACATGATCAATATCATCGATAGTCAGGCCTGCACGCTCCAGTGCTTTTTTGGTGCTGGGTACAGGTCCATAACCCATGATGGACGGATCAACACCAGCAACCGCCATGGAACGAATCACGGCCATTGGTTGAAGACCCAGATCCTGAGCACGCTGTGCGGACATAACGATCATGCAGGAAGCCCCATCGGTAATCTGGGAAGAAGTACCAGCTGTGACTGTACCTTTCGGGTTAAAGGCTGGCTTCAGTTGAGCCAGTCCTTCAAGCGTGGTTTCAGGACGGATCGTCTGATCTTCGGTGAAGACTGCCAGGTTGCCATCATCATCATGCCCCTGCATGGGGATGATCTCATCCTTGAAGTGACCGGCTTTGGTTGCTTCCCAGGCTCTCATATGAGATCTGACACCAAATTCATCCTGGGCTTCACGAGTAATACCGTGCATCAACCCCAGCATTTCTGCGGTCAGACCCATCATGCCTGCCGCTTTGGCAGCATATTTTGACAGACGTGGATTAGGATCCACTCCATGCATCATGCCTACATGTCCCATGTGCTCAACACCACCTACGACAAAGACATCACCGTTCCCGGTTTGAATAGCCTGAGCAGCAGTGTGCAGTGCACTCATGGAAGAACCACACAGACGGCTGACAGTCTGGGCAGAAGAAGTATGAGGGATCGGAGTCATCAGGGATGCCATACGGGCAACGTTCCACCCCTGCTCCAGAGTCTGGTTAACACAACCCCAGATGACATCTTCAACTTCTTCAGGGTTAACACCAGGGTTACGGTTCAGAACCCCTGTGATGAGGTTTGCAGACAGATCATCGGCACGGACATTTCGATACATGCCACCCTTGGAACGACCCATGGGGGTCCGGCCATAGTCTACGATTACGGCGTCTCTCGGATTAAGGCTCATAGTCAATTCTCTCTTAAATCTGTTGATCGTGATTAGCCACTTTTTTTGTGGCTCAAGGCTGTTTACGCGCCGTAAAACGTTTTGCCTTCACGGGCCATTTCCCGCAGCTTTTCAGTAGGCTGGTACAGAGGACTGATATGAGCGTACTGATCAGCCAGCTCTACGAACTTGTCGACACCCATGCTATCGATGTACTTCAGGGCACCGCCACGGAAAATCGGGAAGCCGATGCCGTTGAGCAGAGCCAGGTCCGCCTCTGCTGGGGTATCAACAATGCCGTCTTCCAGTGTGCGAACGGTTTCCATACACAGTGGAATCATCATGCGATCAATAATTTCCTGTGTTTCAAACTCACGGCTTTCACCTGCCACTTCAGAGAGAAGCTGATAAGCCGTTTCGTCAACCACTTTCTTGGGCTTACCTTTCTTGTCCTGCTCGTATTTGTAAAAGCCGACGTTGGTCTTCTGTCCGTAACGCCCCTTCTCATACATCACATCAATAGCGTTCTTCCAGTCACGGGACATACGATCCGGGAAGCCTTCAGCCATCACTTTTTCAGCATGGGAGCCTGTATCAATACCGACAACATCAAGCAGGTAGGCAGGACCCATTGGCCAGCCAAACTTCTCCATAACTTTGTCGACTTTCTGGAAGTCAGCACCGTCTTTCACCAATGAAGCGAAGCCGCCGAAGTATGGGAAAAGCACACGGTTAACCAGGAATCCGGGACAGTCGTTAACAACGATAGGCACTTTGCCCATCTTCTTGGCATAGGCGACAACGGTTGCAACCGTTTCTTCGCTGGTTTTCTCACCACGAATCACTTCAACCAGAGGCATGGCGTGAACCGGGTTAAAGAAGTGCATGCCACAGAATTTTTCCGGTCTTTTCAGATCCTTAGCCAGTTCTGTTATAGAAATGGTTGAAGTATTAGAAGCCAGAACAGCGTCTTCACTGACGTGATTTTCTACTTCACCCAGTACCGCTTTCTTGACATTGACATTCTCGACAACCGCTTCCACAACGACATCGACATCACCAAACTCACTGTACGACAAAGTTGGAACAATGTGATTGAGAACCTCACCCATTTTCAGAGGGTCCATACGACCACGGGCTACTCGCTTGGACAGCAGTTTGCTGGCTTCGGCCAGTCCCAGGTTCAGACCATCCTGAGCGATGTCTTTCATCAGAATAGGAGTGCCCTTGTAAGCAGACTGGTAAGCAATGCCACCGCCCATGATACCGGCACCCAGAACAGCGGCCTTCTCAACTTTACCCGCCTGCCTGGTCAGTTCCTTGGTCTTCTTCTTGAGCATCTGGTCGTTCAGGAACAGTCCCACCAGAACATCAGAGACAGGTGTCTTGGCCAGTTTAATGAAACCTTCAGCTTCGACTTTCAGAGCTTCATCTCTTGGCAGCTCAGCATGCTTTTTGATGGCTTTAACAGAAGCCGCGGGCGCTGGCATATGTGGACCGGCCTGCTGCTTGACAACCGCCATGGTTGTTTCAAAAGCCATCAGAGATTCCAGCAAAGGTAGCTTGAGTGGTGAACGTTTTTCATCTTTACGGGCATTAAAGTCCAGTTCACCTGCCAGACAACGTTTGATAATGGCTACAGCAGAATCCACTAGCTTTTCGGTTTCAACCACTGCATCTACAGCCCCTACTTTCAGAGCTGCTTCAGGCTTCTGCTCGCGACCAGCAGCAATCCACTCGACAGCGTTATCTACGCCGATCAGACGTGGCAGACGGACAGTCCCACCCCAGCCCGGGTAGATGCCCAGTTTGACTTCAGGCAGACCGACACCACCTTTGTTGGACAGTACACGATAATCAGCGCACAGGCAGATCTCAAAACCACCACCCAGAGCGCTGCCATTGATAGCGGCAACCGTTGGCATATCCAGATCTTCAAAGCTGCTGAAGACCTGGTTAACACCCATGACCATTTCCAGCAGCTCACTTTCTTCCTGACGGAAGTTGGAGGTAAACTCCTTGATGTCGGCACCAACAATGAAGACGCCTTCCTTGCCACTGGTCAGAACGACACCCTTGATGGAGTCGTCCGCCTTGATGGCCTGAACTGCACCATTCAGATCTTCTATGGCCAGCCGGTTGAACTTGTTCACCGACTCCCCTTCCAGGTCAAACCTCAACTCAGCGATGCCGCTTTCAAGTGCCAGAACCTTGAATGCTTTCCCCTGATATATCATTTATCTCTCTCCGGACGGATTGAAAAAGGTTGCGTTAATGACTGACGTCTGTACAAATGGCGTCAGGAGCCAGACTGAGAATAGCGGCCCTATGGATAATGGCAGTTTATTCTCAGTCTGGCTCCTGATGGATGCATCTTAGACAGTGCTCGCCAGAAATTCATACAACCGTTTGAATTTTTGAGCCTACCTTCTTTGAATTCTGTGCCAAAGTCAAGAAAATGAACACCAATAAATCCGCAAATATACTGATTCAGAGCAAATACTTACCAGAAATTTACTTGGACAACTCAAGGTACAGCCATACAATGTAAGCGTTTGGTCTATGATGCCTGCAATCAATCGTATTTTCTTATGGTTGATATAAAGAGAGCACAGGTGGTCGAACACCCTTTAGCATTTAAGGCGATGAGTACACAAGATAGTTACTCGTGGCCCGATGATAAAAACATCGACACAGCCATGATCCGGAAATGCAGCTCACCGGCTCAGATGATAAAAATGGCTATGCAACTGGAATGAGCTGCATTTCTTCATAAAACATCCGGGAAGAGAGAAACAGTCTATGAGTCAATATAACCATATTCTCGTTGCTATTGACCTGTCTGATGAAGCAGACGATGTATTGGATAAGGCCAAGTCTCTTGCAGAAATCTATCAGGCCAGACTGACCCTGGTGCACGTGGTTGAGCCGTTGAGTGTCGCTTATGGCAGCGATATTCCACTGGATCTTACAACCCTTCAGGATGAAATCACCCAGCAGGCCAGAGAGCGTATATCACGTTTGGCTGAAAGCATTCACCTGGACAAGGGTGAACAGCACGTCGTATACGGGCGCCCGGAAAGAGAAGTACATCGCATCGCTGACGAGTCTGACGTTGACCTGATCGTGGTTGGGAGTCATGGCAGGCATGGTTTGGCCCTGATTCTCGGCTCAACATCCACCAGCATCCTGCATGGTGCATGCTGTGATGTTCTGGCGGTAAGAGTGGGAAAAAACAACAGCAAATAAGAACAAAAGCGGTGAGTTAACAGTTGGCAGATAGCCGTTCTGACCGCACACTGACGACAGCTGACTCCCAACTAAAAAAGGAACGTCTGTTAACTCATATTTTCAAGTACTTCTCAACGTTCGATCTTTTCTTCGATGTCCTGGTTGGCGACTGCCAGGCACACCAACGTGGATTGAATGACGTCATGATCGCCCTTATAGAAAGCAGATCCAGCGATGATCTTTTCCCACTGAATCAGTTCTTCTTCCAGTTTTTCAAGCTCTCCTCGTAAAGCTTACAACTCACGATGAAGCTTGTTAGTGAGATTTTTCTTTTTCGGTTTCGACTGCGATTATTTCAATTACGAGTTACGCCTTCCGGAATGTCAACGTCATCCCCGTCAAAATCATTCATGTCAGAATCAGTCACTTCAAAATCACTCTTACCATGAAGACTTTCAAAATCACTGCTGTCAGTATCAGTTTTTTCAGATTCACTGCTGTCAGAATGATCATTACTACAAAGGCAATACTCGAGCCATACGACGAGTTTTTTTAAGTACTTTATCCGTTTTTCCTGATGTTTTTTCCTCTTCTCTTCTTCGCCAGGCTCTTTGCCTCCTTGCCCCTTAGCTGGCATGTCATGCATGACTTGATCACCCTGCCCAGTGTCATTGGAGCCAATAGCTGTATCAGGAAGCAGTGCCAATAAATCATATGATTGTTCCAATAGGGCCCTAAATCCTATAGCGAGGGTCTCCATTATGACATCGCAATCATTTTCAACAGTAAACGTTAAGTGTAATTGTTGCGCTAAATATATTTTTAGGTATACAAACAATTTTTTAAATGATTTAACATCTTGATTTCCTTGTTCAAGTGTCGCATCAACCAGAACTTTTTTTATTTCTTTAAATAACTCATTTCTTTTTCTTCTACCGGAATAAAAACTCGTCCTCTTACCTGATTCTCTAAAATAATTCTCTATGCTTTCAATATTTACATTCGGATATTCGCATTCCGGTGCAAAAGGGTTAATTATGAGTCTAATAACATCAATTAAATTCAAAAACTGATAGTTCCAGGCTACTAATCCTGGTTCATCTTCACCATATTTTTCTATAAGTTCCAGCATTCGTTCAGCTGATTTTAGCTGTCGCTTATAACTCGACATTCCGTTCCTATCAATGCCATCGTTGAGCAGTTTGGCAGCGTCTCTAAGTAATGCATCAACTGACTTACCGGATTGCTCAGACTCTAAGGAATCCTCCAATTGCTGTAAAAACTTAATGCGTTCTGTTACTAAATCTTTTAGACCAGAAAATACTAAATATGATATTGCAACATTTTCTTTTAAAAGCTCTTTATCTTTAATCGGCTTATCTCTGCCTAATAGTTGAGCTGCGTGCAGGTGGTGGAGAAATCCACACATTCCTGCCATGTCAGCGGCGTGAAGCAGGAATGAAGTAAAAAAAGCATGGGCACTTTGTGAGGAAGCACTACTTGAATTTATGGCTGTGTAGTAAGCCAGCATTAAATATGCAAGACTCTGTTGATGTTGTGAACTGCCCGGATTAACAGGCGACTCGGTACCTTGGATATAAGATAGCGTTTCTAAGATTGCATTCTGATTTTGGTCAACGTTAATTTGAAGACTCGCCTTCACTTGCGCAATCATGCTTGCAATGGTCAGGCTATCACCGGGGGGCATTTCCGGAATATTGCTCAACAGAGTGGTCATAGTGTCTTCCGGAAGACCTAAATTCAAGTTTCGGATTATTTCAGCAATTTGTTCCCGGGACATTGGCGGAAGCGGAAGGTCCGTCAAAGGCTGCATCTGCGGTGCTCCGGCACCCTGCGGTTCTTCCTGATCCTCACGATTATTTACGTCATGCTCATTCCCAATGTTCATGGCAAAGATAAGATCAGTATCATTCGAAGTGACTAAAGGGAACCTCCCTATAAGAGTATTATGGTTGATCAAATTGGATAGGAAGTCAGAGTCTTTTGTTCCCTTTTCTTCAAAAATTTTCACATCCGCTGGCGTCAATAAAGGGGTTGCTGCCAACAATGTTGAGCAGGGACAAGCCATAATAATGAGACCAAGGGAAGCTAAGAATAGCTGCCTAGCCCTGCCAAGATGGAAAAATATCGATGACCCTGTTGTTTCTGGTAATTGAGACCCGGAGCTACTGATCATTCTACTTCCTTTAGTATCTGAATGCCTCTCGTAAAGTAGTCCAGGAATTGCAGCAATGCTCAACTTTAAGCTGTCGTCACCAATATCTGATCTGACACTCATCGGTTCATTGTCGTCTGTAGTGTCAGACCAGATACTAAAGACCAAACCTCCTTGAAAGTACGCCCTGCATGATTCAAAAATTTGCATGAGCGGCCGATCAGAGCAAGAAATTTTTACCCATTACAATAGGCCACTTCCAGCATGGCACTTTCTTTTCGTAAGTGTGAATATTTCAATTACTGAGTCACACCTTCTGGCGTGTCAACATCATCTCTCTCAGAATCACTTCCATCAGAGTAGCTCCTGGTATCATCACTCTCTGAATCACTATCGTAACAATGGTCAGGAACACATACACGCCTGCGAAAGAACCAATCGAGCCACTGCACAAATTCATTCAAGTAGTTCAGCCTTCTTTGAAGGTGTTTTTTCTTCTTCTCTTCTTTGCCAAGCTCTTTCTCTTGTTGTTCCTTTACAGCCTCGACATGCGTGACTTCGTCAGCTTGCTCAACGACATCGGAGCCAGTCGTTATATCATAAAGCACTAACAATAAATCATATGATTGATCCCGCAGGGCTCTGAATCCTGTACCGAGAGTAACCTGTATCACTTGATAATCATTTTTATCAGGAAAAGCTACGTGTAATTGTTGCGCTATATACGACTTCAGGTGTCCCAATAATTTTAGAAATGATTTATGCTCTTGATTTTCGTGGTCACGCATTGCGTCTGCTATTAGTTTTTTTATTTCTTTAAGTAATTTCCTTTTTTTGTCCATATAGTTATAAAAGGTTGTCCCCTTACCTGACTTTCTAAAGTAATCCTCTATCTTAACTATATGTGCATTCAGATCTACATATTCTGATGCGAAAGGATCAAGCATCAGGCCCAAGAGATCAATTAAATTCAAGAATTGATTATTCCAGGCTACTAATTCAGGTTCATTTTCACCATATTCTTTTATAAGCGCGAGCATTCGCTCAGCTGTTATTTGCTGTCGCTTATAAATCGATATTCCGTTCCTGTCAATGCCATCGTTGAGCAGCTTGGCAGCGTCTCTTAGTAATGCCTCGGCTGATGTATTGCTTTGCTCAGATTCTAAGGAATCCTCCAATTGTTGCAAAAATTTAATGCGTTCTGTTGCTAAAAATTTCAGTCCAGAGAATACTAAAGATGATTTTGCAACATTTTCTTTTAAAACATCTTGATCTTTTATCGGTCCATCTTCACCTAATAGCCCATCTTTTTGCAGATGGAGTCTGGGTATTCCAGCCATGTAAGCGGCGTGAAGCAGGAACGAATTAAAAAAAACATGGGCTCCTTGAGAGGAAGCATCACTTGAATTTATGGCTGCATAGTAAGCCAGCATCAAATATGCAAGGCTTTGTTGATGTTGCGAATTGTTCGGATCGACAGGAGACTCGGTACTCTGGATATGAGATAGAGTTTCCAGGATTGCATTCTGACTTTGGTCAACGTCAACCTGAAGAGTAGCCTCCACTTGCTTGATCATGCCTGCAATTGTCAGGTTGTCACTGGGGGGCGTTTCCGGGATGTTGTTCAGCAGAGCGGTTATACTGTCTTCCGGGAGGCCTGAATTCAATTTCCGGATAATTTCAACAATTTGTTCACGGGACATTGGCGGGAGCGAAAGGTCCGTTAAAGGCTGCATCTGTTGTGCTCCAGCTCCCTGCGGTTCTTGCTGTTCCTGACTCTTATTTACTTCTTGCTCATTCACGGGGTTCATGGCAAAGATAAGTTCAGTATCATTCGGGGTGACCAAAGGGAATGCCCCCATAAGAGCATTATGGTTAATTAAATCGGATAGTAAGTCAGACCCTTTTGCTCCCTTTTCTTGAAAAAACCTCTCATCTACTGGCGTTGGTAAAGGGTTTAATGCCAGCAAGGTTGAGCAAGGGCAAACCATAATGAGACCGAGGGAAACTGAAAATAGTTGATTGGTCTTGCTATGATGGGAATGTATCGATGAACTTGCCGTTCTCAGTGATTGAGGCTTGGAGCTGCCGATCATTTTACTTAAGCCCGTGTTTGAATGCCCCCGAAAAGTAGTCCAGGAATTGCAGCAGTGCCAAATTTTATTTTGTAGCCACCAGCATCTGACCTGACACTCACACGTTCATTGTCGTTTGTAACGTCATGCCAGATTCAGAAGACCTGCTCTATTTAAAGTGTACTTTGCCTGATTCCAGAATTTACACGGGCGTCCGATCACAGCACATTTTTCCTGACGGGTTCGCTCTGGCTTAAATAACACCTTCGCCACATGCGTTTTGAACGCGGCAAAAAGTCTCTCTGGATACTCCCACGACTTTGCACGCACGGAAAACATTATTGAGCTGATCAGCCAGTTTTAATGATACTGGCTTGTGATAAATAGCAGGATAGTAATACCGTTTCATTGGGGGTTAGCTGCACAATGACATCTGCTAACTCCCAATTGAAAACGGAACACCTGTTAACTCATATTTTCGAGCTCTTCCCAACGCTCCATCTTCTCTTCGATATCTTGATTGACGGTTTCCAGACGTGCCAGAGTGGTTTGCACAACCTCCTGATCACCCTGATAGAAAGACGGATCGGCGATAGCCTCTTCCAGCTGGATTAACTCTTCTTCCAGTTTTTCAAGCTCTCCCGGCAAAGCATCCAGCTCACGCTGAAGCTTGTAACTGAGCTTTTTCTTTTTCGATTCTGGCTGAGTTTGAATATTGGGTTCAGCTTTCGTTTGTGGCTTACTGGTTTGAGGCTCAGCAACCAGCTGATTTACCTCCCCTCCCTGTCTGAGCCAATCTTCAAAGCCGCCGACATATTCTTTAATCTTGCCATCAGGCTGGAATACGAGGGTACTGGAAACCACATTATCGAGGAATTCACGATCGTGACTGACCAGCAGCACCGTGCCCTGAAAGTCCACCAGCAGTGACTCAAGCAACTCAAGTGTTTCGACGTCGAGATCGTTGGTAGGCTCGTCCATCACCAGCAGATTAGCCGGCTTACTGAAGAGTCTCGCCAACAGCAAACGGTTTCGCTCTCCACCGGACAACGCCTTAACAGGAACACGACAACGATTAGCCGGGAAAAGGAAATCCCCGAGATAGCTGATTACGTGTCGACTGGCTCCGTTGATCATGATGCTCTCACGACCTTCAGCAACGTTGTCAATCACTGTTTTTTCAAGGTCCAGTTGATTTCTCAACTGATCGAAATAGGCCACTTCCAGCTTGGTACCTTCCTTAATGAAACCGGAATCCGGTTTAAGCTGCCCCAGCAAAATACTCAATAGCGTTGATTTGCCAGCACCATTGGCACCAATCAGACCGATCTTGTCTCCCCGGATCACTCTGAGATCAAAGTCTTTAATGATGTGCTGACCTTCCCAGGACTTTGCAATGTCCTTAGCTTCCAGCACCAGCTTGCCGGAACTGCCGCCCTGCTCCAGAGAGAAGCTCGCTTTACCCTGAACCACCCGACGCTCCATCCTTTCGCTTCGAAGTGCTTTAAGCGCTCTGACCCGGCCTTCATTACGGGTTCTTCGAGCTTTGATACCCTGACGAATCCAGGCCTCTTCCTGAGCCAGTTTTTTATCAAACAGAGCATTCTGTTCCGCTTCCACTTCCAGCGCGTGAGCTTTTCTATCCAGGTAAGTTTTATAATCGCAATCCCAGCTGGTCAGGATACCTCGATCCAGCTCCACGATTCGGGTAGCGAGAGACTGCAGGAATGAACGATCGTGGGTGATAAACAAAAGAGCCCCCTGAAAATCAAGCAGCTGTTTCTCAAGCCAGTCAATGGCAACAACATCCAGATGGTTAGTGGGCTCGTCCAACAATAACAGATCAGGTTCACACACCAGTGCCCGGGCCAGCTCAACTCTTCTGCGCCAGCCACCGGAGAGTTCTTTCATCTTCTTCTCTTCAGGCAGACCGAGTTTCTGAATCACTTTGTCCACCTTCTGCTGAAGACTCCAGCCATCGGCCGCTTCCAGTTTTTGCTGAACTTTTTCCAGCGCCTTCATATCTTCATCAGACTGGATATTCTGGGACAGTTCATGAAACTGACTGATCCACTCCCCCACTTCTTCAAGGCCAGAAGCCACGACATCGTAGACTTTTTTCTCATCCTGCTCAGGAAGATCCTGGTTCAGAATGCCAATACGCATCCCGGGTTTTCGCCAGATGCTGCCATCATCCGCATCGATTTTGCCGGATACCAGTTTCATCATGGTGGACTTGCCCGCACCATTTCGCCCCAACAAACAGACCCGTTCACCTTTACGTATCTGAAAATCGGCTCCATCCATCAGGGGCTGATCACCATAGGCAAGGTTTATATTGTCAAATCTCAGTAACGGCATTATCAGGTTACCCTGTCCTTTTCAATGTCCTGCAACGGCAATGACACAGAATTAATAATGCCGCAAGCATACCTGCTAAAGACTCATGAGCCAAAAAAATCAGTCGTGAATACAATGCAGAATAAACTTCTGACACCCATGCCATGGGAAGCACGAAAAGGTAGAATTAGAGTAGATCGTAAACAACCAAATCGGTTATGAGAAAGATCATCCTAAGTGGCGCAGGACAGAATGATTTCAGGGCGCCACCATCTCAATCAATGTTGCCAACCCCGGTCCTGGCAGCTCCATCTCAAGTACTGCTGCATTGCCGGTCATAAAGCCAGGTCCCTGATGAATCGCTCCTTCACAGAGCAAACTGGTTAAAGCCCCCACCAGAGGCATATGACTGGCCAGTGCGATATTCCCTTGCACAGGCAGTTCTGAGATCACGGCCATCGGATCAGCGTCGGGAGTAATGCAATCCAGTGTTTCCAGAGTACACTCCAGAGTTTCAGCCAGAATCCTGCCAGATTGCTGAGCCCTGAGATAAGGACTGGCCAGTACCCTGCTGATGCCGAGGTGGGTCAGCTTCGAAGCTGTGCTGAGCACTTCCTGCTGACCCACTTCCGTTAAAGGCCTTTCCTGATCATTTGGCGCTGACCAACTGGCTTGCCCATGACGCATTACGATCAGTTTCATTATTGGGTACCTGCCTGCTTATGAGTGCTGATATACGACCAGGTATACGAACGACTATAGATAAACCAGAGTGACTCAAGCCGATTTCAGACACCTTCCTGGTCATTGACTGGCTCTTTCTCTCCCGGCCAGTCGCTGAACGGATAAGGCTTGGTGTCATCATTGTAAGTAACAAACTGGATAATCTGATAAAAGTATTGATTCAGACCTGCACTTAAATCCAGTAATCGTGAGTTCGGTTCAGATTTAATAAACCCATGCACCACCTGAATAATGGCAATCAATAAAATCAGAAATCCGACAATATAGGCCAACATGTAAAACAACACCATGAACAATAGCCTGAGCCACCGAGACTCTGATTTCAGATTATCAAACACTTTCTTATCCATATAAAAACCCTCACCGTTTTTGTTAATGGATATCCACCATTAGTTGAAAGTAACTGGAAGAAAAGTCTTCCCGACCTTCATCTGACCATAAACTCGACGTCGGTTTTCTGCTCCCGGAGCATCATACCGCGCACCAGCTGATTGACATTAAACTCTTCGAAAATAACCATGTGCAATGCCTCAACAATCGGCATATAGACTTCAAGCTCAACCGCTTTCTGTCTGACCTGTTGTAAAGTGTTCACTCCCTCAGCTACCTGACCCAGCTCAGCTTCTGCCTCTTTCAGGGTTTTCCCCTGACCCAGAGCATAACCTACCCTGAAATTCCGACTGAGGCTGGATGTACAGGTGGCGACCAGATCCCCTACCCCGGACAGCCCCAGGAAAGTCATGGGATCCGCACCGAGCTTGACAGCAAAACGACTCATTTCTGCCAGGCTGCGAGTTATGAGCATACTTTTGGTATTCTCACCCATCCCCATAGCCGCCCCGATACCTGAGACAATGGCATAGATATTTTTCAGAGCACCGGCCAGCTCGACCCCGTAGACATCCTGGTTGGAATAGACCCTGAAATAATCCGAATGCAACACCTTCTGAACAATCTCACACAACTCAACATCTTCACTGGCAATCACTGTCGCCGTTACCGCCTTGGCAACTATTTCCCTGGCCAGATTGGGGCCACTGAGAACACCTACTCTGACTGAGTTAAGTTCCTCATTCAGAATTTCACTCATCAAGTCAAAGGTGACCGGTTCAATCCCCTTGGTGGTGCTGATCACCATTTTACCTTCCAGTGCATCACCTGCCATCTGAACCACTGAACGGAAGGATTTACTGGGAATGGCAATCAGAACCAGATCGGCAGATGAGACAGTGGCCTTGATATCGGTCGAAGCCTGAACGGAAGGATGAATGGTAAAATCCGGCAGGTAGCGGTGATTGATATGATCCTGATTAATTCCCTTTACCTGCTCTTCACTGCGCATCCAGAGTTTAACCTGATGACCGTTATGAGCTGATATATCAGACAGTGCTGTACCAAAGCTGCCTCCACCCAGAATGGCTATGGTATACTGCTTGCTATCGTTATTCGGCGTCATCATCATATTTCCGACTGTATTTCTCTTGACTCGTTTATTGGTTAGTAATGCTATCATCACCCACAGTGACGGTCCGCCACCAGGGCAAAGGGTTCGTGGTCGTGATGCAAAGCTCATTGCCAGGCAATGAAATGCTGTCTTTTCTGATTCGTTGCAAATCAGCCTTTTGGATAGGCCGGGAGTAAATAATCATCTTTCAAGCCTTAAAAGCGATGAAAAATGTTTCAGACAAATAATACAATACCTGAAGCGTATAGTGCATAAGGTTAGTGTATTAAGGGTAATGCATTTCTCAAGGCACAAAAAACCTGACCTCTCAAGCCAGGCCTTGATTTAATGTCACCGGATCCGCAACATCTGTTGTTTTTTTGTTAATTTCAGCAGAATACGCTGATGAGAGTCTGAGACCGGTGGTATAGTGCACATCGGAACGATAGTAATGAATTCCCGTGATCAGTGGTCAGCCTGACAGGGAGTCGACATACCCATGTCACCCCAGCCTTGGCGGGCGACCATGGCATTTTCCAGGAATAATGAACGAATGAAGCAACAATCCTTCGATAAAGACGACCTGCTCCGCTGTTCACAGGGTGAGCTTTTCGGGCCAGGCAATGCCCAACTGCCAGCACCCAACATGCTGATGCTGGATCGTATCGTTCGGATCTCTGAGGAAGGCGGTAAATACGGCAAGGGCGAAATCACTGCCGAGCTGGATATCACTCCGGATCTCTGGTTCTTTGACTGTCATTTTCCGGGTGATCCGGTCATGCCAGGTTGCCTGGGTCTGGACGCCATGTGGCAGCTGGTCGGCTTTTATCTGGGTTGGATGGGTAATCCCGGTCGCGGCAGAGCCCTGGGCAGTGGTGAAGTCAAGTTCACCGGCCAGATCCTGCCGACTAACAAGAAAGTGACCTACCAGATCAATATCAAGCGTATTATCAGTCGCAAGCTGGCGCTGGGTATTGCTGATGGCATTGTCAGCGTCGACGGACGTGAGATTTACACCGCCGAAGGGCTCCGGGTAGGCCTTTTCCAGAGCACCGACGCATTCTGATTCATTCGGATAATTCAGGTTAGATAAATGAAACGTGTTGTAGTTACAGGGATCGGCATCACCTCCTGCCTGGGTAACACCCAGAACGACGTGGCCGACAGCCTCAAACAGGGAAAATCCGGCATCAGCTTTAACGAAAGCTACGCTGAAAAAGGTTTTCGTAGCCAGGTTTCCGGCTCTGTCGACATTGACCTGAGCGAGCATATCGACCGCAAAACCCAACGCTTTATGGGTATGGCGGCTTCTTACGCCTACATTGCCATGAAGCAGGCGATTGAAGATTCCGGCCTGTCTGAAGAACAAGTTTCCAATCCAAGAACCGGCCTCATTGCTGCTTCCGGCGGTGCCTCTTCAGAAAACATTGTCGAAGCCGCAGACATCATGCGCGAAAAAGGCGTCAAACGTGTAGGCCCATACCGTGTAACCCGTACTATGGGCAGTACAGTATCTGCCTGTCTGGCTACCCCATTCAAGATCAAGGGCGTGAACTATTCCATTACTTCTGCCTGTGCCACCAGTGCTCACTGCATCGGTAACGCAGTAGAACAAATCCAGCTGGGTAAACAGGATGTTGTCTTTGCCGGCGGTGGTGAAGAAGAGCACTGGTCACAAACCGGTCTGTTCGATGCCATGGGAGCCCTGAGCACAAAGTACAATGAAAACCCGGACAAAGCCTCCCGTGCTTACGATGCTGACCGTGACGGCTTTGTCATAGCCGGCGGTGGTGGCATGGTAGTTCTGGAAGAACTGGAACACGCAAAGGCCCGTGGTGCCAAAATTTACGCTGAAGTCGTGGGCTACGGCGCCACTTCCGACGGTTATGACATGGTTGCTCCTTCCGGTGAAGGAGCTTCCCGCTGTATGCGTCTGGCCCTGGAAACCGTTGACGGTCCGGTTGACTACATCAACACCCACGGTACATCGACTCCTGTTGGCGATGTGGCAGAACTGAAAGCACTGAAAGAAGTGTTTGGCGACAAGATGCCTACTGTCAGCTCGACCAAGTCCCTCTCCGGTCACTCACTGGGAGCGGCTGGCGTTCAGGAAGCTATCTACTGCCTACTGATGATGAAACACAGCTTCATTACAGCTTCAGCCAACGTAGAAACCCTGGACGATGAAGCCCGGGATCTGCCGATTCTGGTCGGTGAAGCTCGTGAACAAAAGCTAAACCGCATCATGTCCAACAGCTTCGGTTTTGGTGGCACCAACGCTTGTCTGGTATTCCAAAACTACGAAGACTGATAGAAAGGGATTCAAATTTCCGGGTGCTTCAGAAAAATACAAGCGGGATGGGGTGTAGCTTTGTGGTTACTTCCCATCACCCCGGGGAAACAGGAAAGCCGCTTCGAAGCTAAATGCTCGTATCAAATTCAGATAAACGACGGTTACGCTTCCTGCTGATAGAGAGTGCCTTCTTCACAGTCAAAAATGAATATTGGCAGTTTCGAGCCTAATGACTGCTCCGCTTTCTGTTTAAACACAAATCCATCGTGAATGATCTGGTTTCTTTCATAGTAAAGCTTCTCAGTTCGATTAAAAGTAATTAATACAGCCAATACTGAATCAGTAGTATATTCGCATACGACTTCATTATGATTTAATCTGGATTTAATTAAATGAGCTTTTTCAACCATATAGTCTTTTAGTTGTTTAGTTGTTTTAAATAATTTATTGCATTCAGGATCACAGTCCAAAACGAATCGACCAGTAGAATCGGGATTGACAATTTCACCTTTTCGAATAGATATTTTCTCATAGTCCTGTTTTGTTTTATCCCATAACAACCAATAACCTTGACTATCAACAGGCATTGAACCGACATCACTGTCGGCGATGACATGAATTTTCGTTTTCTCTGCATCAACGAGAAAGCCAATATTTCGATATAGCTTCTGCTTTGGGCAGGGGGCCAAAAGTGAGGTTGCAGCACACCTCACAACTTTATCACGGGAAGTAAGCTGAACAAGCTCCCGATCTAATCTCGAAAAGCCTTCATCGTCTATAGAATTGACAAGCATTTTTGCCAATAACTTTCCATCATGCAGCTTTTCATTAAATAAGCTATTTAAGTCTGAAGGACAGGAAGCAGAAACGCCTACTTCTTTTTCGGTTATTGAAAAAAACACTCCTGATTCAGCTCTTTGAATTTGAGCTATTTGATTGATACTTGAATTCATAAAATATCAGCCCCTGAATTTATATATCTATTTAGACTGTAAAAATATAAATTCATTGAAGCTAATTCTAACTAAGGGGTAAGAAGGCATAACAACATTCCCGGAGAAGATCACACCTCTGCGTCAAAATAGTTCTCCCTATCATTATGCCCGACAGCTTCGGTTTTGATAAATTTAACGAACAATACTGAGATAACGCTTTAAGGCTTGCTCTTCTGCTTCAACAACCATTGTTATGTAATCTTGATAGCACTTACCTGTATGGGCTTTATCCAAAGCCTCATAATAGACAAGACGATTCTCCGCCTCAATAATGACGGGTAAGTAACCACTGCTCAATAAGTCGAAGTTCATAAGCAGGCGAGCTGTCCGACCATTCCCATCGACAAAAGGATGAATTCCTACAAAATCAACATGCAGTCTCGCTGCCCTCTCCACAGGGTGACATGCCTGATTTTGATAGCAATCGATCAGTTCTGTCATCAATGGCTGCACGTGCAGATGCTCAGGCGGTATGTGTTGAGCACCCGCAATAATTACATTTTCGTGTCGGTAGCAACCCGCATTAGTATCATCAATATTTTTTAATACTAACTGATGAACAGACTTAATCAGTCGTTCACTGAATGGCTCATTTCGTGCCACTACCGATTCTACCCACTCAATGGCTTCCCGGTGATTGATCGCTTCAAAATGCTCCCTGATTGACTTGCCTCCAACAGTAATACCTTCAAGAACCACCTTCGTTTCCTTAAGTGTCAGAGTATTGCCCTCTATCGCATTGGAGTGATAAGTCCACTCCAATACCATTGCTTCATGGAGTGACTGAACACTGTTTTTTGGCAAGGGTCTGAGTGCATCCAATTGAGCTTTAAGCGCATCAATGGTTTCAAACATACTGTAGGTAATCCTTTCAAATAGTGGTTGTGCCTATTATATGGTAAACAGGATAATTTAAGAAAATTTCACCAGCCATGTACTGTGAAATCAAACGATTCTGCACTATTTATACACCATTTCGCAGACTCATCTATTCTTTGCATTTCACTTGGCATCAGTAACAAAGGGATAAGCATTGAAATTTTTTTCAGTCGCCCTTCTGCATTTCCTATTTTCTATCACTCCCTTGCAGTCAGGCGCTTCAGGCTTTGCTGCTTCGAATGTCGCCATCCCCCCCACAGGATAAATCTCTGCATTGTCTGTACCTTTACCAGTGCTTGATCTGATATTCCGGCTCTCACTCATCCTCCTCAACATCACGGTAGCGAGAATGTCCCAGGCTCAGGTTCCAAAAATGATCAGAACCCCACACCCCCTAAAGCCCCCCCATAACCTGTAATCTTGTTTCCTGAGCCAAATAGATCTCATTAATGACTCATTTTCTCAGGTGGGCCTCAAATGACCGTTCATTATGATGGTGGAGAGAGGGTTTGAATCTGGAATTTACAGACGGAACAATTGCTACAGGTGAACTTGCAGCTCAATCTACCGTTTGAGAGGATGCCTCTGTTGATAGACTGAATATTGGTTTGATAGATGCATCCATGCAGTAGTACCTCCCTGATCAAATTACATTAGACCTACAGAGCCATCTTCTTCAAGAAAATTCATAACAATAATGACAGTACACCTAACAAAAACCTCAACGAAAAGTGCTACCCGCTCAGTCGATAAAATTGGCGTTTTTACTGAGCCGTAGAATCTCTCAACAAGCTTTAAAGGTATTAATCCTTTTCTAATCTGTGTCTTAGAAATATTTTCAACTCAAAATGAATTTATTGGCACGCTTCACTATCGGAACATGGCAAAATCCAGCTACCATTTGTTCAGCCATATTTTAAATCATAATGCTGAAAATAATGAGAGAGGTACTACATTATGCCAGTGATCACTTTATTAGAAGGAACTGAAATCCAAAAGCCAGTAAAAATCTGGACGGATGAAGTCAGCCCACAGGCACTTGAGCAGATGCGCAAAGTCGCCAGCCTGCCCTTTATTCACAAACATGTAGCCGGGATGCCTGACATCCATCTCGGAAAAGGCGCAACAGTAGGATCAGTTATCGCTACCACTGAAGCCATTATCCCTGCTGCCGTTGGCGTGGATATTGGCTGTGGTATGAATGCGGTTCAGTTATCACTGAAAGCTTCTGATCTGCCGGAAAACCTTTTGGCCATTCGAAATGGTATTGAAAAGGTTATTCCCCTGGGAGCAGGTGGACAGCACAAAGAAGCGCAAATAGCCGGTGATTCATCGGTTGCCCTTGGCTTAAAACGTATTCTGGAAAAGCATCCGAATATCATCCAAAGAGGCAACCGGGACAAGTTTGTTCGTCAAATGGGCAGCCTCGGTTCTGGCAACCACTTTATCGAACTGTGTCTGGACGAACAGGACAACCTATGGGTCATGCTGCATTCCGGCAGCCGGGGTATCGGTAACCAGATAGGTCAGTACTTTATTCAGCTGGCTCGTAAAGACATGGAAAGGCAACAGATCCATTTGCCCGACAGAGACCTCGGCTACCTGAAGGAAGGTTCAGAGCACTTTGATGACTACGTTGATGCCGTTGCATGGGCACAAAACTACGCCCTGCTGAACCGGGAACATATGATGAACAGTATTCTTAAAACACTGCGCCTGCATCTGAAACCCTTCACCGTCATTAATGAAGCCATTAACTGCCACCACAACTTTGTTGAGCAGGAGTTCCATGATGGCCAGCAAGTCTGGGTGACTCGTAAAGGGGCTATCCGGGCCAGAAATGACGAGCTGGGTATTATTCCAGGCTCTATGGGCGCCAGGTCTTACATTATTCGTGGCAAAGGCAACCCCGAAGCCTTTTGCAGCTGTGCCCATGGTGCAGGACGGACGATGTCCCGTACCGCTGCCAAAAAAACCTTCACTGTTCGTGATCTTGAAGATCAGACACAGGGCATAGAGTGCAGAAAAGACAAAGGCGTACTGGATGAAATTCCCGGTGCTTACAAAAATATCGATAAGGTCATGAGCCTGCAGAAAGATCTGGTTGAGGTCGTGCGAACGCTAAGGCAGATTGTAAATGTGAAAGGCTAAGTCATCACCGGACATTTCTGATGCCTGTGCTAATGGCAAGTATGTCCGACAATAAAGCTACCGTCAGGAGACTGAACAATGAAAAAACCAAAAAATGCTCATAAACGCCCGGCATCGGCAATACTGAAACTGATGCAAAACCCTATGTACCGCCAGCGCCGGGAAAAACTGAAAACCCGCTATAGCCGTAAAGAGAAACACCGTGGTCGTGCTGATAACAGGCTGCACCAGAAAGCACTGCAGAGGGCAGTGTTTTCTGGTGCAGCCTGATAAAACGAGGAATACAGGAGCTGTCACTGAGTGAGACTATTTTGTTTGCATTGACTCAAAGACAGAAACCAACTTTCTGCCCATTGTGCATTTTCCCGAATCAGAGCCCTGTTTTGTTAGTTTTACTTAACAACACGTTATGAACTCTTGTTCCAAAACCAAGTCTATCCAAGTGTATCCATTTTTAATGTATTTGTTAATTGAGGATAAAGGCTAACTTTCGGAAAACAAAATATGAATGGAATAAATAACAACTCTAACGCTTTAGGTTTACCCCCATCAACACCTAATCAGTCTCTATCCGTGGCACCAACGGGTGTCAGTATGGGCAGAGACATTACTGTATATAACCAGAGTAAACCGTCATTGCTCAATTTATCCTCAGAAGCAAGATCAGGGCAATCAACTGTCCTAAAGGAAGAGCCACCGCTTGTTCAGGATACTTTAGCTGAATCTGCCTGTGCATTTTCCAGATATGTCTCACTTCATAATGAGATAAAAGTCGACAGTAGTTTTTTATCCAATGTTGAGACTGAAACATTAGATCCAGATATAGAATGCATCTCCGAAAGGTCTTTCGTAAAAACAAGAGACACTTCTCCTTGTCCATTAGAATTGAGTATCAATGAACTTAGGCAAGAGACTTTATGTCACTCAACCAGAGCAGTTCTGGAAAAAAACTTCTCTAAAAGCTATTCAACATCTTATATTTTTACAGTTGACGATCAGGATATCTATAAGACATACATCAATGGTGATCCAGAAAATGATTACCTGTTTGTCCACAAGCTGATTTGTATATTTGATAAAAAAAAGGAATGTTTTCATGACTTCGTTATTCATAGAGAAGATAACAATTTTCACATCTTACAATCGATGGCCAATGCGTTTAGCCTTGAAGAATGGATTACGGGTGATTCTGACTCAATAATAGAAAAACAAAAAAAATTCAAAAGAGATAATGATTTGATTTTATTACATCGTGAAAATCATTTACCACCACCATTTTCTAAAGACGACGAAAACATGGTAATAATGATTAAGGAAGAATTAAAAAACACAAAACCATCCTTTGATAAAATTGTAAAAGCGAGAATAAACAAACCCTGTTCTAAAGCTATTTTTAACCAGAAGATTTTGCCTA
The DNA here is from genome assembly GCF_024606245.1 of Endozoicomonas sp. SESOKO2. Classification (NCBI taxonomy): domain Bacteria; kingdom Pseudomonadati; phylum Pseudomonadota; class Gammaproteobacteria; order Oceanospirillales; family Endozoicomonadaceae; genus Endozoicomonas; species Endozoicomonas sp. SESOKO2. The sequence goes on along the minus strand of NZ_JAHHPQ010000221.1, from coordinate 3,755 downwards.
CATTATTTTCAGCCTTAAGAAATTCAGGTAATCATCCCTATTTCAGAATATTCTCAGTTTCAAGAAGATACTTGGATATTAAACCAGAATATAATATTTTTTTAGAAGTATACTATGCCAAATTATAAGTAGTTGATTATTTGAAACCTTATAAAATTGGCGGTAACTTTCAATAAAAATGCCGCCTCAACTTTCTGCTTATTCAGGACAAACCAGTTATGGAGCCCATAAATAACAATTCCTTTAATACAGGTTCAAACTTGTCACCACCTGAGGGAACAAGACTGGGCACACGAGAGGGTAACAATGCGGGTAGAACCATCACTGTAGCTGACAAGAAAAAAAAGATAAATACATCATTACGGGATTTATCCTCGTTATCACTTTCCATGATTTTTAGCTATTTGAAACTTCGAGATATTCGCAGTTTAGAACTGACATGTACCTACCTTCACGCCGCTGTCAAAAAAGATAACGCCCTGGCAAAAGCATGGTATCACCAGTTTTCTTCTCCACACCAGTATCAACTTAGGATGACTATCACTACAAAAAATGAGAATCAACTCCATGATTGGTTGAAGTCATTCACGAATGATAAGGCGTTAATCGACTCACTGATGGAGCGCCGACATTGTAGTGTTCATGTACCTGCTGTATTGTATTTCACCAAGACTAAGCTGATGTCTGGGTGCAATACTTTTAAATTAGTCACAAAAGCCATCATTAATGAAAATACGCGAGTTAACTCAGCCGCCCTCAGTGCCGATGGCCGTCATCTGGTAACCGCTTGCGTCTATGAACCAGCGAAAATCTACAGCATCAAGACCGATGGATCATGGGTAAAAAAAACCATTATTCCCCATGACAACCCAGTCGCATCAGCCATTTTCAGCCTCGATGGCGAATATGTGGTGACCGCCAGCTGGGATGGCACTGCGAAAATATATGGCTTGGGACGCGATGACACATGGAAACAAAAAGCCATCATTTCCAATGAGTACAGTGTCTACTCAGCCAGCTTCAGCACCGATGGCCATCATGTCGTAACCGCCGGTTTGGATGCGACAGCGAAAATCCATAGCCAGAAGACCGATGGATCATGGAAACTAACAGCTACCCTTACACATAATAAGTCTGTTGAATCAGCCAACTTTAGCACCGATGGCCGCTATGTGGTCACCGCCAGTTACGAGAACAGGGCGAAAATCTATTGCCAGCAAACGGATGGTTCATGGAAAAATACCGGAACCATTCCCCATAATGACGCTGTTATTTCAGCCAGCTTCAGCCCCGATGGATGCCATGTAGTAACAGCCAGTATGGATTTTAGTGCGAAAGTATATGGCCAGAAGACGGACGGATCATGGGAAAAAAAAGGCACCATCTCTCATAGTGGTGCTGTCAATTCAGCCAGGTTCAGCCCGGATAGCCGCTTCGTGGTGACCGCCAGCCGGGATGGCACTGCAAAAATATATAGCCACACAGCTAATGGATCGTGGAAAGAAAAAGTCATCATTTATCATAAGTATTGGGTTCTATCAGCCACCTTCAGCCCTGATGGCCGCCATGTGGTAACTGCCAGCATGGACAGAACGGCCAAAATCATCGGTCAGCAAGACGATGGGTCATGGTTAGAGAAAGCCAGCATTTCCCATAAAGGCAAGGTCTTATCAGCTACCTTCAGCGCCGATGGCAGCCATGTGGTAACCGCCAGTGACGACGGTATAGTGAAGGTTACTGAGTTACAGGTTAGTGATTCATTGTTTGCTGTCACTGAGTAACGCTATTCAGCCTGTATTAAAAGTCAGAAACTTATCGGTCATTTTCCCGAATCAGAGACCAGTTTCGTTGGTTACCGTGAACAACCCGTTGTGAGCCTAACTTTGAAAAGATCGCCGGAAAGCAATGTTTAATTCACATTGACTGGCTCCCGCAGGCACAATTACACGTGCCGCCCTCACTTTCATCCTCATCATCTACCAGATAATCCACAGCATTGGGGTTTATAGCTACCCACTCCGGCAAATCGTCAAGTAACGCCTGTAACTGTTTCAGCTCCGGCTCCGAACCAAACTCGCTTCGCCTGAAACCACCCTCCTGCAAAGCACTGAGTGCCATTAACATTGCCCCAACCGTATCCTGGTCGATGGTAAATTCTGCTACCTGCTGCAGCAACGAATTCTGGGTTCCGTCACCGGTAAACAGAAAATACAAAACGGCCGCTGCAGAACTGGGAGCCCAGGTTCCTCTGAGATTTTTGTCACCCGTTTTTTTACGAGATCGCTCCGCACCGGAACTGGAAGGCATCAGGCGATTTAACTCAGCCATAACCTCTCCATGATCAGGGTTGCGAGTATACGTGTTTTGCTGGATCTGTTGCTCAATAATCCTCAGGCATTTCAGAACTTCTGGTTCGGTGACATGTCTATAAATGCGCTGAAAAGTTATTTTAGCCAGATCCCTGTTTGCAGTCCTTACATCACGATCTTCGATCATGACTCTTGCAGCAAGGGCAATAACGACAGCAGCCTGCATGGCCTGCTCATGGTTATGACTGACCTGAACTGTCTGCCGAACCCGACTGACAAAATCCTCGTCACTGATAAACGGATCATGATCAAGGATAGCCACAATCGTAGCAATGCCCATGCAGCCGCCATTACCAGAAGAGCCTTCCGCCTTTCCTGACCTTGTACGAAAACTCTGACCGGAAAAACCCAGAACCTGATCCCTGGTTGTTATAGTGCCATTCCTGAATCCCTGAAAGAATGTTTTTAACAACCGTGAGTGAAAAGCACCGTAGTCGCTTAACTCCACATTAATCGGATCTTCCATTTTTAAACGAAAACGCTGCCCATCAGGAAATGCAAAAAAACACTGATACTTAGCCAGCCTGACAACATCAATTTGTGCACCTTTATCCTTTCTTTGGTGCTTTTTATTAGTGCGACCAGAGCTTTGGTAATAGTCCAAAAAGAACTTATAGATCGCAGCCGCTTTATGTGTATCATCGGTAAATAGCCCACGCCTGGCTGCACCGTTGCCATACCGGACTGTTCCCTTATAATCCCCCAGGGCAGTGCCAAGCAAAGCCAGCTCTGCATTGGTCGGGGTAACAGCAAATGCTGGCATTATTACCAGAAAAAAAACAACAAAGCACAGGCAGTGAGCAATGAAGAATTGAAAACCAACTGAGCCAGAACAACATTCTGGCTCAGTTCGACTCGGGACGGTCATTAAATATATTCCTAAGATCCATTCAGATAAGGGAATAATAGCGGCTTTATTAAGTCTTGCTACCCGATAGCCTGCAGGCAATGTAAAACTTAATGGACATCAGCGGCCATCATCAACAAGAGCTATTACAAGACCATCCCCTGGGGGGCGGGTTCATCCTGTTATTGTTAGTTGTACTTAACAACACGCTATGAACTTTTATGTCAAAACGAACTCTAATTCATCGCATCTTTTTTTGTATGTGCTTTCTAATCATGGATAAATCTAACTTTCGGAGAACCAGGCATGGATGGACTGAATAATAACTGCGGTATTGCAGGTCAACACCCAATAACCACTATAGCCACTCAATCAATAACACCAACGGGCATCAGTGCAGGTAGAACCATCGCTTTAGTTAATAAGGAAAAACCTTCATTGCTGGATTTATCTCCATTACCCTTTTCCATTATTTTTCGCTATTTGAAGCTTCGGGATATTCACCGTTTACAACAGGTATGCACCCACCTTCACGATGC